>CAZYPS010000021.1:7074-26575 GCA_964649445.1 uncultured Thermotogae bacterium
GAAGACCACCTGTCAAAGGTGTCTCCCCTCCGTCATTGAAGGAAGAAACTCGATAAGTATACTCAGTATCTCCCATGAGATCGGCATCAGTATAAGAAGTGACGTTGGCTCCCACTGTAGCTATCCTGTTTCCGTTTCGATAGATTCTGAACCCGTCTTCGTTGTCCGAATTATCGTTCCAGGTAAGCCTTACTTCCGTCGGTGACAGAACTCTTGATGATAAACCACTTGGGGTTTCCGGAACCTGGTAGGGAACTTCAACACTACGACCACCTGATAGCGGTGACTCGCCGGATTCATTGAAAGAAGCGACCCTGTAGGTGTAGTTCCTACCTTGTTCAAGATCGGTATCAGTATAAGAAGTGACGTTGGCTCCCACTGTAGCTATCCTGTTTCCGTTTCGATAGATTCTGAACCCGTCTTCGTTGTCCGAATTATCGTTCCAGGTAAGCCTTACTTCCGTCGGTGACAGTTCACTGTAGGACAGTCCACCTGGTGATCCAAGGGCATCGGGACCCAACTGAACTGTTAAGCTTTGAGATGTGGATGACTCGCCCGCTTCATTGTATGCTGAAACGCGATAATTGTAACTTTCACCCGATGCAACTTCCGTATCAGTGTAAGAGATACTATTCGGGCCTAAAGTGGCGATCCTGTTTCCGTTTCGATAGATCCTGAACCCGTCTTCGTTGTCCGAATTATCATTCCAGGACAATTCAACTTCAGCAGGGGAGAAAACCCTGTAATCAAAATTCCCGGGTCGGTTGGGAATCTGAACCGTTTCTGCCTGTTCGGACTCTTCTTCCGGAACGGATATTTCACCTCCACCCGCCTGACTTATCCGGAAATAAACCCTGTAATTTTTGCAACAGTCAAAAGTAACTCTTACGTAAGCTCTACCTGCTCCGACTTGCTCACCGGCCGAATTCTTTTGATCCCAGTTCCACGTCCATTCGTTTTCACTCCTGGGAATAGACCCCAGATCTTTCTCTGTATAAATCAAGTTAAAATCATGTTCGAACAGCGGTTTAAAATGAACCTCTACCTTATTAACTTTGTATTCGAAATCCTCGAGGTTCGTAAGGGTAATCCTCACTTCTTCGCCCTTAGCGTAGTTGCTCTTGGCACTGATAAGGGATTGATATCTCTCCGGACAGTATCTCTTTTCTTCCGGTTCCCAGACGGGACAACCATCCCGATAGGTATATTTGGGATGCTCTGCCGACTGAATAAAAGGAACAACAGAAAACAAAAGTGCCAAAAACAAGGCCAGAACAACCAGACTAGACTGCCAGGCACGATTCATCTTGCCACCTCCTAAGATCGTCATCTTATATTTATTAAACTAGTAGAAATTTCCATTAGAAATTTCCATCTGTATAAATTATTGGTTTTTTGTCTAAATTAAATTACAACTTACACCCTAAGTAGGATATAGGCTTCAGCGGGTTTCTGTCAAGAAAAACGGAAAATATCCGCCTAGAAACACCAAGCGACCTCTATTTTCAGGCTGTCCATTCTAACAAAACTCCAAAAAAAGACTCTGCACCTTAATCAAGTATCAACAGCCAATTTCTGATACGATTTTCAGGCTGGCTCCGGTCGGGTTCGTTTTTGGCTAGAAAATAGTCCTTAGTTACCAGCCTTCTTAACTACTACTACAGCTTTCTCCATCGATTGAACCCGTCGGCCTCATCTCGTTGGCCTAGCTTACTTCAACTTTCGGATCAAAGAATTTTAGTTCCCTTTAAGACTATAATCCAGCACGGGCCTCACCTGGTTTCTTCCGATATTACTTACTACTAACGGACATCTTTCCCATTCAATTGAGCCAGCTGCCAGCTGGTTGTTGAATCAGTTAGTAATATCAACCGAATATTGCCAGTCCTGGCGAACACTCAACGACCCCTGCTCTCTAAATACATTGATCAAGATCCCCTCCCCAAAAGGCAGGATTGGGAGAAAATCCCTTATAAGCAAGTAAGTCTTTTCGGTCTTTCTTTTAGGAAACGAGACCCAGAGCTCCCAGGTCAGACCCGGGGGTGCTCAGCCAGGATTGGCAATATAGACCGGTAATCCATAAAATATTTGTTGAAATCGTTCAAAACCAATAGGAGAGTGGACTTAATGAGTAAAACCACCGAGAACTTGATCCAGAAAGCAATCAAAGCGAGAGAAAACTCTTATTCTCCGTATTCGGATTACCCTGTGGGTGCAGCCCTGCTGGGCTCCGATGGAACTATTTACACAGGAACGAACGTGGAAAACGGAGTAAACGACCTATCAATATGTGCTGAAAGAGTTGCCCTTTTTAAGGCCATTTCCGAGGGTACCAGGAACTTCGATAAACTAGCTGTGGTCTGCGAAGATGACTATTGTAAACCCTGCGGCGCCTGCAGACAGACATTGATGGAACACGCTGCTGACCTCGTGGTATTGATGGCAAATCCCGCCGGAAATCACAAGAAGACAGCCCTCAAAGATCTTTTGCCTGAAACTTTTAGTCTGGGAGAGTGATATTCTCCTCCCTCTGCAAGGAAAGAAACCAGGGGGACTTTCACTTTATTCGTCAACAACTTCCCCGCAATGGGGACAGTAATATGGGTGATCCTTGTAGTGCTTACCGCAGTGTTTGCATTTATTATATTTGTCCGATCTTTCCAGCCATAACTTGGTATAGAGATACTTCGTAGCGACGCCCAGCAGGACCAGGACCAGGACTATACCCAGTATAAAACCCATTATTTCTCCCCTAATTTTAATCCGAGTTTATTTCAGGCTGTATTGCATTACTCAAGTTTAATCACTACCCCGCCCCCAGAACAATTAACTCCATTTCTTTCTAAGGAGCACATCAGTTTTTCTATCCGCGTCGGAAGCTTTTACTCAGTTTTTTACCCCTGTCTTGCTTTATATCTACCACGGTAAATGCCCTCTACGGCTTATCTGGCAACTGATTTAGCCTTAAAAGTTTGGACATAGACTAAATCCCGGCAGCCAGATAAGCCGTATAGGGCTAAAGGATAAACAATAAAGATTTATTCTTGAATTGTATCTCACTTCAAATAAAGGTAAAAGAACTGAGCTTTATTAACTGTTATTAATTGATTACCTTTTCCCGGTAATATATACTTCCTGTGAAGCGGGATTGAAACATTCTGCCGCTGTATTCCAGGTTATCGACAGTTAAAAACTATCATTAGTTCTTCACTTGATCGGGGTGATAATTACGAATGCCCGATACTTGCCTCAATAAAATCCTACTCAAGGTAGCAAATTTACGGGGGTAGGAACTGAAGTAACCTGTCAAACCGGTCCACTACTCATAAACAAATCTTAAGCTAAGCCGGATAAGTTCAAAAATACGAGTTATACTTATTTTAGCAGGTGAACTGTAAAGAACGGCTGGATTTAGGTACAATTAGTTTTTACCTGGAGGAGGTTAAAATGGAACTACAGATAAGCGAATTAAAGAGTAAAGAAGGGGAATTTGTCTCGATCGACAAGCGAACCTCACTCGAAACCATTAACTTCCACAAAGATGAACTGGAAGTAATAGAGGAGCTGGCAGTAACCGGGGGAGCAACATTTACTCCGGAAGAAGAGGTCATAAACGTCTCAATTGATTTTACCACTACAGTTATCGAACACTGCCGAAGATGTCTGGAACCGATCGAGACCAGAATAGATAGACACGAAGAGATCGAATTCCGTCCCGACATGGAAGTCGAAGTCGAAAGCGAGGGAGACCTTTCCATATACAGCTACAAAAGTGGCAGCGGGACCATCGATCTTTTGCCATATATAATCCGTTTTATGAAGCTTGATCTGGAGCCATATCCCCTATGTAAAGATGATTGTGAGGGACTCTGCCCAAATTGCGGAGCTAACTTGAACGAGGAAGAAGACCACGAATGTGAAACGGACGAGGAAGGTGAAGCTAAGGACCCCCGAATGGAAAAACTGGCTGAATTACTGTGAACAAATCGGAAATCATTCTCGGAATAGATCCCGGTCTCGCCACCTGCGGGTACTCCTTAGTAAAGGCTACGGGGCAGAGGTCTTTTGAACTAAAGGAAAGCGGAGCGATTCGTACCTCCGCTGACGAGCCAATGGATGCACGGCTTATGTCGATTTATTCGGAAGTCGGCGAGTTGGTTGAGGAGTACGACCCAGAGACGGTCGCAGTCGAGAAGATATTTTTTAGCAACAACCAAAAGACGGCGGTCCTCGTGGCTCAAGCCCGGGGCGTGATTATTCTTGCCGCCTCCGGTCGAGAAGTGGTAAGCTATTCTCCGCTGGAGATTAAGAAGACTATTACGGGCTACGGAAAAGCCAATAAAAAACAGGTACAGACAATGATTCAACGATTACTCGGGCTGAACGAACTTCCCTCTCCGGCAGACGCGGCAGACGCCATAGGTGTTTCTCTTTGCTGTGGTCTCGACACGAAGTCCGCCGTAAATCAGCAATGGGAGGAAGCAACTAGATGACCCTCGTTCCCGAAGACCCAGAAGAAGACCGGCTCTTACTCATCGACGGTCATGCAATAATGTACCGGTCTTTTTACGCTATAAAGGGGCTGGCAACCAGTAACGGCTTTCCCACAAACGCAATATACGGTTTCTTGCAATCCCTGGAAAAAACCCTGGAAGAGTTTCCTTCGTCTCACGTGGTCCTTGCACTGGATTCCAAAGGAAAAACCGTCCGTCACGAGGAATTCGAGGAATATAAAGCCAACCGACCCGAGATGCCTGAGGAGTTATCACAACAAATTCCCAGGATTGAGGAGATAACAGAGAGCCTCGGCTACAGGGTTATAAGAAAAGAAGGCTACGAGGCGGACGACGTGATAGCCAAGCTGGCGAATATCGCCAGAGACAAGGGAATGGAAACACTCGTCTTCTCAGGAGACAAGGATCTGGCTCAATTGGTAGATGGTACCGTTAAACTCGTGGACACGGGGGACGGCAACGACCTCGAGGTGATGGACGAAGAAGGAGTTGAGGAAAAGTACGGGGTTCCCCCGGATAAGATCAGGGACTTTCTCGCCCTCATAGGCGACACTTCGGACAATATTCCCGGCGTACCCCAGGTAGGAGAGGTCCGGGCTCAAAAACTGCTCTCCCGGTTCGATTCCCTCGAGGATATTCTTGATAAAGTGGAAGAGGTCGATTCTACCCGAGTCAAAAACAACTTAATCGAACACGGTGAAAAAGCAAAACAGGGGAAAAGCCTTGTGGAACTCAGGGAAGATTTCGACCTCGAGTACGATTTCGAGGACCTAAGGATTCGTCCTCCTGAAATTCCTAGAGTCCAGGAACTTTTTAAAAACCTGGAACTTGCGTCTTTTCTGGAGGACCTGGGAGACGAAGATAATGAAATATCATGGGAACTGGTTAATACCGAAGAAGGACTGGAGTCACTAATAAGCGAAATGAAGACCGGTGGAGAGTTTGCTTTTGATATCGAAACGGACAGCGTAGATCCGATAGAGGCAAACCCCGTTGGGATATCTATAGCCCTGAACGAAAATGTCGGTTTTTACGTGCCTATAAGTCATGAAGAGATCGAGACTCTATCCAAATCCACAATTATGGAGGCTCTAACACCGTTATTCGAGGATTCGGAACTGGGGAAAATCGGGCAAAACCTCAAGTTTGACGGACTGGTGCTGAAAAAAGCCGGGATCGAACTTTCCGGGATTACCTTTGACTCGATGATAGCATCATATCTGTTAAAACCAACGAAACGACAACATAACCTCAAAGAGATAGCCCAGACTTATCTCGGACGGGAAATAGAGGAGTTCGATGACCTATTTCCCCAGAAAGAAGAAGAAAAGAACTTCCGTGACTTGCCGCTCGACAGAGCCGGTCCCTATGCCGTAAGCGACGCCACAATTATTTGGACTCTAAAAGATGAACTCGAAGAAAAGCTGGAAGAGAGGGATCAGACGGATCTCTTCAAAGAACTGGAACTCCCTCTTATTAACGTGCTACGGGACATGGAATACCACGGTATAAAGCTGGACAAGAAAAAACTGGCCGAAGGCGAGGAAAGCCTGGGGGAAAGGCTAGACTCCCTCCAGAAAGAGATAAACGATCTGGCCGGCGAGGAACTAAATCCCAACTCCCCAAAACAGGTACGCGAAATCTTATTCGAAAAGCTGGACCTTCCCGTAATTGAACGAACCAAGACCGGTCCTTCCACGAATGCCCAGGTTCTGGAAGAACTATCGGACAAGCACCCCCTGCCCGAAAAAATAATCGAGTTCAGAGAGCTCAGCAAACTTCTCAACACTTACGTAGAAACCCTACCCGACACGATTAACTCCAGAACGGGAAGAGTCCATACTTCGTTTAACCAGACCGCAACGGCAACTGGTCGCCTGTCCTCTTCCGACCCCAACCTCCAGAACATACCCAAGGGATCCCAGCTGGGAAGCGAATTGCGAAAGGCCTTCGTCGCCCCCGAAGGAAAAAAATTAATTGGGGCCGATTATTCCCAGGTCGAATTGAGAATACTGGCTCATCTCTCCGAGGACAAAGAGTTGCTGCGGACTTTCGAGCAGGGGGAGGATCTCCACACCAAGACGGCAGCGGAAATATTTGACGTTGAGAGGGGCGAGGTCGACGAAAAGATGCGAGATAGGGCAAAACGGGTTAACTTCGGAATAGTTTACGGCATCACCGAGTACGGGCTTTCTCGGGATCTCGGTATTTCAAAAGAAGAAGCGGAAAAGTACATCGAGCGGTTCTTCGAACTTTACCCCCGGACGAGAGAATTCATCGATCATCTGGTAAACAAAGCCAAGAAGAATCATTACGCCTCGACGATATTCAACCGCCGAAGATATCTACCAAATATTAACAGCAATAACTGGCAGAGGAGAAATTACGACAGGCGAAACGCGATAAACACCCCAATCCAGGGGAGCGCAGCTGACCTGATGAAAGTCGCCATGCTCGACGTGAAAGAGGCTATAGACGGAGGCGAACTAGAGGGCAAACTGCTCCTTCAGATCCACGACGAGTTAATCCTGGAAGTTCCTTGGTTCGCTGCCGAGGATGTAAAATCAAAAGTAAAGGAGATCATGGAGGACTCCCTCCAGTTAAAAATACCGTTAAAGGTGGACGCCGCTTCCGGTGACAGCTGGGGCGAGCTTTAACAGATACACTGACGTCACACCAATTTTTCTCTCCAGCATTTATTCTTGATACGCCAATTGTGGTAGTTCAAGGTTTTTATAGTTCAGGATTCCGAGTTAATTACTTAAACCAATTACAACGGCCAAGAGTAAGGATTCCTTAACTTATCATAAATGAGGATTTCTTACCACCTACTATAAATTTTTAGTTTTTTAATCAACCTGTACACCCCCATTCTATCTTTCCCCCTCAGACGTTCAGCCGTAGGCTGAAAGGAAATGAACACCTGGGAGACTCTGTATGAGTAGACCTGGAAGTTGTTATTTAAACCAACCATATCAACGCAAGGACCTAATTAACTTTTCAAC
Organism: uncultured Thermotogae bacterium; assembly: GCA_964649445.1. Taxonomy (GTDB): domain Bacteria; phylum Bipolaricaulota; class Bipolaricaulia; order M55B111; family M55B111; genus JAGXLP01. Next base: position 14,594 of record CAZYPS010000021.1, read on the forward strand.
TCCCCCTTTACCCTCAATCTCTTTCTCCCAAGAAGGGAGAAATGATTAGTGGATATCCTTTTTAAGCTTCCAATTACTTCTACAACAATGTTAGGTATCCGAATCTCAACTAATTCAATTTAAACGAATTGACGAGATTTCTTCCCCCTTGATGGGGGAAGATGCCAGATGGGGGTGAAGATTAAAAGGAAGCCCCATACTTGTCTTTAACCTAGTAACTGCTACCTGCTACCTTCGAAAAAATACCCGAAAACGTAAGTTTATTGTTCTTTAACTAGATAGGACACGGAATTGACCAACTCGGAACCGTTTTTCAACCAGCAACAAGGAACACGAAACAAGGAACTATCCAACCCGGAACTAAAAATAATCCATCCTCCCCTCAGGGAGGGAGTTACCTCATTTTTTCGCGGATTGAAACGCCCTTACACGTCCGCTGATAGGAACTTATCTGTCCATACACGTGATAAATCTTGAGAAAAGGGGTCAACATTTTGGGGAAAACGCCTCGAATCCCGAGAGGCTGGGAGCCACGAGAATTTCAATTTTTTCCTTTCAGGTCAACGCGCCCTTGGGAGGAAGCTTTAGTTAAAAACTGGTTTTGTTCCCCTTAAATTGGCAGGTATAGTCGATGGGGCAAAAAAGATTTGATTTGTAATAGAGTCTCGGAAATATGTATTATTATCTTCCGGGATATATAAAAACAAAAAATGAGTGAAAAAACAGTGCATCTTTGGCAGGAAATCAAAAAAAATTTAGAAAAGGAGCTACCGGAGGCAAGTTTTGAAACCTGGGTCAATAGTCTTGAGCCAGTTGACCTCCAGGACGGCCGGATTGAAGTATTAGCTCCTAGTGGTTTTATAAAGCGCGGTCTGGAAGAACGCTATCTGGACCTAATAAGATCCACGGCTAAGCAATTGACCGGCGAGGAGAAAGAGGTAATAGTTCAGGTAGCGGAACCAGAAGAGACAGAGACCGCCAAAGTCGAAGGAGGCTCTACCGGAAAAAGCCTTCAGCCTCCCCCAGTCAGCTCCAGCGGTAATTCTACTGGAGGATCTTCAGGTCCGGCCTCCCGGGGGGTCGATTCTAATAAACCTCTCGAGTCTCAGAACGAATCAGCCAATTCAGGCGGTAAGATGGCCCTCAACCGGGAATATACTTTCGACAATTTCGTCCAGAGTAAAAGCAACCAGCTAGCCTGTGCGGCCAGTCGAGCAGTGGCGGAGTCGCCCGCGGATTCTTACAATCCTCTCTTTCTGTACTCCAAGGTCGGGCTGGGGAAGACACACCTCCTTCACTCCGTCGGAAACTACCTGAAAAGTCAGAATCCCTCCGAGAAGATAATCTACACCTCCTCGGAAAGGTTTGCCATCGAAATGATCCAGGCAATCAGGCAAAATAAAACTGACGAGTTCAGGAAGAAATATCGATCAGTCCAGGCATTTCTTCTCGACGATGTCCAGTTCCTTGAAAACAAAGAAGGGACCCAGGAGGAACTTTTCCATACGTTTAACGAACTCTACGGAAACAATAAGCAGATCGTGTTAACTTCCGACCGACCCCCTCAAGAATTTTCCGATCTCCAGGAGAGGCTCGTATCGAGGTTCAGGTGGGGCCTCGTCGCGGACATCCAACCACCAAATTTCGAGACGAGGGTTGCAATACTGCGGAAAAAAGCAACCCAAAAAGGGCTGGAAGTGAGCGACGAAGTTCTGGAATTAATCGCGACCAGGATATCGACGAACGTTCGCGCCCTGGAAGGTGCTCTTATCAAAGCCGTGGCTCACGCGAACCTGGCGGAGGGTAAATTAGAAATTGATGAAGTAAGAAATTTCCTTCCGAACGAAACACAAGAAAAATCGAAGAAGCTAACGGTGGATTCCATCAAAGAAGTCGTGGCAAATAACTACGACCTCTCTCCGAGCGAGTTGGAAGGGAAAAGCCGGAAGAAGGAGATTGCCCGGGCAAGACACATCGCTATCTACCTTGCCAGAGAACTAACGGATAGTTCTTTCCCTGCCCTGGGGAAAAAGTTCGGTGACCGTGATCATAGCACGGTAATGCACTCTCACCAGAAAATAGATAGCATGATAGAGGATACTCCCTTGCTCTATGAAGAGATAAAAGAATTAAAAGAAGAAATTCGGTCCAGTTTCGATACCCCCACGGGCTAGGGCTTTTTACTTAGTGGATTATCGCTCCCCGAAATAGATACGACTTTCTAACCAGCAAAACAATCAAATCATCTTTTGGAGCTCAAATTATATTTAATTGATCAAATTCCCGGTCTCTGGTACGATTATCATGCTTGACCAACTGGTTACGGCTCAGCTAAAATAAATTGACATTGTCGAACTTTCAGGGAAGATTACATTTCAAAGTTGGTGATATATTTGTCCGATACCATAGACGTGAAGGTCCCTGAACTCGGTAAAGTCGAGGAAGTTAGTTTGATAGCATGGAAAGTTTCACCGGGTGACGAAGTAGCAAAGGGGGCAGAGGTAGCCGAAATAGAAACCATGAAATCCACTTTCTCAGTTGAAGCTCCAGTAACCGGTCAAATGGATCAGATATTTACGGAATCCGGCAACAAGGTAGAAGTGGGCGAAGTACTCGCCACGATAAAATCCAACTAGTATTGGACTTATACTTAAAAAGTATTCTTGGGGGTGATTTAAGGGACGATCTTTTTAGTAGGCGTTTTTGTAATTAAGTTCGCGCAAGTTTTCTGAATTTCTTCAAGGAGGGAGAATATGAGGTTAAATAAAAAACTCACCATAGCAGTTTCACTAATACTTAGTTTAACATTAATATCTGGATTATTTGTAACTGGTTTTGCCCAGGAAGATGGAGAAACCTATCGAATCGGACTGGTCTTCGACGTCGGCGGAAAAGGAGACAAAAGCTTTAACGACTCCGCTTATCGTGGTCTGGAATGGGCAAAAAACGGAAGTGACGAATTTGAAGAATTCGAAGCTCTGCCGATTAACTTCACTACAATAGAACCCGGCTCCGGAGGAGCAGGACGCGCAGACGCGATGAGAATGATGGCTTCTCAGGGGTTCGATCTGGTTATCGGCGTAGGCTTCCTGTTTACCGATGCCGCGACGGATCTCGCGAGGAACTTTCCCAACGTCAACTTCGCCGTTGTGGACTACGCTCAATTCGAAAATATTCCTTCCAATCTGAGAGGACTTTCCTTCGCCGAGCACGAGGGGTCCTTCCTGGTTGGAGCACTCGCCGCAATGAAGTCCGAGACAGGCAAGATTGGATTCGTCGGTGGCCAGGAATCTCCATTGATCGGGAAGTTTGAAGCAGGCTTCAAATCAGGTGCCTGGTACGTTAACCCCGATCTCGAGATCTCCGCCAGGTACGTCGGTACGACCGGCGAAGCCTTCGCAAATCCGGCCAAAGGGAAGGAAATAGCAAAAGCCATGTACAGCAACGACGTGGACGTAATCTACCACGCAGCAGGCCTTTCCGGTGCCGGCGTAATTGAAGCCGCTTCCGAAACGGATAACTACGCGATCGGCGTTGACTCCGATCAGAATTACCTCGCTCCAGGAAACGTCCTTACAAGCATGCTCAAACGCGTAGACGTCTCGGTCTATCAGACAATTAGGGACGTAGTAGAAGGCAATTTCGAAGGTGGAACCGTCAAATCATTTGGACCTGAGGATAACGGTGTCGGTTACGCAGTTGACGTCTTCAACCGTGTAGAAGAGTTCCCGGAATTGGTCGACCAGCTGGAAAACGAAGGGGTTGTCAAGCTGCCCGCACTTGGTGAGACACAAATTTCACCCAAGCGAATAGACCAACTTCCGAGCGAAAACCTTGTAACCGATAGCATGCTCGCAAGGGTTGAAGAATTAAGAAACCAGTTAGTAGCCGGCGAATTCACTGTACCGTCTAATCCCGACGACGTCTCAGCTGAGGAACCGGTCAAACGATAGACGTGAATTGTTGAAAATACTAACTAAGAGGACCCGGAAATCCTTTCCCGGGTCCTCTTTTGTTATATTTAGAGAAGAGTTAGAGGGGGTTTATAGTGGTAGGAGATAAGCACTCAGAGACGGATGCTGATCCTCTAATACGAATGGAAGGAATCACCAAACGGTTCCCCGGTGTTCTGGCAAATGATTCCGTAGACTTTTCCGTCCAGGAAGGGGAAATCCACGCACTTGTTGGGGAGAACGGCGCGGGTAAGACCACCCTGATGAAGATCCTCTATGGTATCTATTCGGGCGACGTGGGTCAAATATACTTCGAAGATGAACCCGTCAAAATCGAGAACCCAAAAGACGCTAACAACCTGGGTATAGGGATGGTCCATCAGCATTTTATGCTCGTTCCACCCCTTTCTGTAGTAGACAATATAACTCTAGGAAGCGAGATCGCCCACCGCGGAATACTTGACAGGGAAGAAGGTAAAAAGAGGATCCAGAATCTTGCGAACGACATCGGGTTCGAAATAGATCCGGAAGCAAAGATTGAGGATCTTTCCGTTGGAGTACGGCAAAGGATCGAAATACTTAAAGTGCTCTTTCGAGAAGCAGAGGTGCTCATTCTCGACGAGCCCACGGCGGTACTCACTCCCCAGGAAGTAGAAAGCCTTTACGAGATCCTCAATAATCTCCTTGAACAGGGTAAGACGATCATATTTATTACTCATAAACTAAACGAAGTAATGGACATCGCCGACAGAGTAACTGTGATGAGGGATGGAAAAGAAGTAGGGACAAAAGAGATCGAAAATACTTCCAAGAAAGAACTTGCCAACATGATGGTTGGCAGAGAAGTCCTTCTGAGGGTGGAAAAGGAAGAACCAGAACTTGGGGAAGAGCTAATTCGGGCAGAAAACCTGACAGTTACCAACAACGAAGGTGTAGAATTGGTTAGCGACGTATCTTTCTCGGTTCGCGAGGGAGAGGTTTTTGGCATAGCCGGCGTTCAAGGAAACGGACAAACAGAGTTAATCGAGTCTCTAACGGGAATAGACGAGTTCTCTTCCGGAACAGTGGAAGTCCAAAATTCCGACTTGACAAATGCGGACGGTCAGAAGATTCGCAAAGAAGGAGTCGGTCACATCCCAGAGGACCGACTTGATCGGGGGATGATCACCGATTTTACCGTTACGGAGAACTTCGTCCTCGGTTACCATACCTTCAAACGTTACTCCAGCCGACTATTCATGAAGTTAAAGGATATGGACGAACACGCCAAGGAAGCTGTGGAGGAATTCGATATCAAAACTCCGTCCACGAAAACGCTCGCCGAGAGTCTCTCCGGGGGTAACCAGCAGAAGTTGATTGTGGCCCGGGAACTATCCCAGCAACCCAAACTTCTCATTGCGGCTCAGCCCACAAGAGGAATTGACGTAGGAGCAATAGAGTTCGTTCACGAACGCCTCATGGAAGAGCGAGCCAAAGGGAAAGGCCTCCTGCTAGTTTCTTCCGAACTGGACGAAATTATATCTTTAAGCGACAGAATAGCGGTTATATACGAGGGTGAATTTATCGGGATGTTTGATGCGGACGAAACTTCGAAAGAGGAACTGGGTATTTATATGACCGGTTCCGAGCGTCAGGATAAAGAAGAAGTCAAAAAGAAAGCTCTAGACGAGATTTCTCTCAGGGAATGATTAATTACAATGAAAAGTGAAAGAAGAAAAGAGCTTTTATTTAACGTATTGATGAACGGAGTTGCTCCGCTAGTTGCCATTCTTATTGCCTTTGCGATTGGCGGAATAGTAATTACGTCTCTCGGCACAAATCCTTTCGCGTTCTTCTCGCGAATGATCAGCCTGAATTTCGGTTCGATGCGCGGGGTAAGCCAGATGATTTATCGGGCTACTCCTTACTTCTTCACGGCTATGGCACTTTCCTTCGCTTTCAAAGCCGGGCTGTTCAATATCGGTGCAGAAGGGCAAATGTTTATCGGCGGACTTGCTCTGGCCTGGGTCGGTTTTACATTCACGTGGCTCCCATTTCCGATCCTGTTCATTCTTTGTCTGATCGCAGGTTTTCTGGGTGGAGCTCTCTGGGGAGCGATACCCGGCTATCTAAAAGTAAAGCGGGGAGCCCACGAAGTCATTACTACGATAATGTTGAACTTCATAGCTATTGCCCTGGTCCAGTACCTCGTCCAGAACCATTTCATGAATCCGGAGTGGGGAATTCCCCATACACCTACGGTGGCTGAAGGGGCTTACGCACCGAGCCTGGGCAAGATTATCCCCTGGTTTCCAGCAGGAACCCGGGCAAATGTAATGTTCCTTGTTGCCCTGATACTCGCCGGGGTGACGGTAGTTCTGCTCGAACGGACGAAACTGGGCTACGAAATCAGAGCCACGGGTCTTAATCCAAACTCAGCTGAGTACGCCGGGATTGATATATCGAGCCGAACCGTAATGACGATGGCAATCAGCGGTGGCTTCGCCGGCATGGCAACCGCGAACTTCATCCTGGGACCGGGAAGTCATTACTTCCTAAAAAGCGAGTACGGAGGCATAGGTTTTTCCGGAATTGCCGTCGGTCTGCTGGGAAGAAATAATCCGGTGGGAATTGTACTCGCTGCGATACTATTCGGATTTTTAGAAAACGGCGCCCTGGGAGTTCAGCTATACTTCCCCAACGTCCCCAGGCAGATCGTCGAGATCATGCAGGCGATAATCTTAATTGTGCTCGTGATAGTGCTGGAGCTCGCTAGAAAATTCCTAAAGAGACTACAAAAGAGGGGTTAACGTGGACTGGATAATGGATATATTCGCGATTTCAACGTTGTTGGCGACGATCCGGATGGCCGTTCCTATTTCCCTGGCCGCTCTGGGAGGGTTGTTTTCCGAAAGTACCGGTGTCATAAACATCGCTCTGGAAGGAATCATTCTAATGGGGGCTTTCACCGGAACTATAGTAACCAACGCAACTGGTAGCCCGTTACTTGGTATTATAATGGCGGTCGTTGCCGGGCTGGGAATGGCACTGATTCACGCGATAGCCAGTGTGACGTTCAAGGCAAATCATATAATCAGCGGAGTCGCTTTGAACTTATTCGCCACCGGAGTTACGTTCTTCCTCGCCCTGGTGCTCACCGGAGGTTCACAGGTATCAGTCGAGAGTACTTTGCCTAATTTCCTGGGTTTGTCGCCCGTGATTTACGTCACGGTGGCAATATTTTTCCTCTCGGGATTTTTCCTCTACAGAACTAGACTGGGTCTCCGTTTGAGAGCGACTGGTGAACACATGGCTGCAGTGGACAGCGTTGGAATTAGCGTAACCAAGATGAGGTACCTGGGAGTTCTGGTATCGGGGGCACTGGCCGGTTTGGGTGGAGGTTATCTTGCCATAGAACAGGCTAACTTCTTCACGAAGGGCATGAGTGCCGGCCGGGGTTATATCGGGCTGGCGTCGATGATATTCGGTAAATGGACGCCCTGGGGAGCCGCTGGCGCTGCGTCGCTATTCGGGTTCTCCCAAGCACTTCAATTCAGGATCTCGATACCCTTTGTACCCGACGAATTCCTGCAGATGCTTCCCTATCTGATAACAATTATCGTTCTTGTCGGTGCAGTCGGAAGAGCCACTCCTCCTGCCGAAGACGGGAACCACTTCATCAAAGAAGGTTAAAGAAAATGAACTTTCTAGACCTCGTCCTGAAGAAGAGGAACGACGATAAGCTGGAGCCGGAGGAAATTGACTTTCTCGTGGACAAATACGTGGCCGGTGAAATTCCCGATTATCAGATGTCGGCATTCCTGATGGCCGTCTATTTCAACACCCTCGATCGGGAAGAAACCGCACATCTTACCAAGGCAATGGCTGACTCGGGAGACCAGCTTGACCTCTCGGGTATAGAGGGGTTCAAGGTCGACAAACACTCCAGCGGGGGCGTTGGTGATTCGGTCTCGCTCGTACTCGTTCCGCTGGTCGGAGCTGTGGGGTTAAAAATCGGCAAACTTTCCGGTAGAGGTCTTGGACACACAGGCGGAACCATAGACAAACTGGAATCGATCCCTGGATTCAGAGTTAGCCTCGATACTCAGGAATTTCTAGAAAGTATGGAACGTGACGGAATGGCGATAATGGAACACACATCCGACCTCGTCCCCGCCGACCAAAAACTCTACGAGCTAAGGGACGTCACGGGGACGGTAGAATCGCTTCCTCTTATAATAAGTAGCATCATGAGCAAGAAGATCGCCTGCGGGCCCGACGGCGTAGTCCTCGATATCAAGTCCGGCGCTGGTGCCATAATGAAGGAGTTCGACCGGGCTCGGGAACTGGCTCAGGGATGTGTAGACATAGGAAAGGAAGTCGGTCTGAACGTCACCGCGCTGATAACCGACATGAACCAGCCCCTCGGACGCGCCGTGGGCAACTCTCTGGAAGTCAAAGAAGCTATAAAAGTCCTAAAAGGCGAGGTTTCCGGAGACCTCCGTAAAGTTACAGTAAACCTCGTTGGTGAACTCCTGCTTCAGTCAGAGAAGGTCGGTTCTATGGAAGAAGGCGCAGAGCTCGCCGAAGACAAATTGAACTCCGGCGTTGCTCTGGAAAAGTTCACCAGATTGATAGAAAATCAGGACGGGAACCCGGAAGTAACCGTGGATACAGACCTCCTCCCCACAAGCGATGAAAAAATTGAGATTCGACTGGAAAAAGAGGGTTACGTCTCGAAATTGGACGCCCTGAAGATCGGCCAGGCAGCAAACCTCCTTGGTGCAGGACGACAGGAAAAAGGCGAAAAGATCGACCCCGCCGTCGGAATTCGTATCGAGAAGAAAATAGGGGACGAAGTTTCCCCTTCCGACCCGGTCGCCCGAATTCACTACAACGACGACTCAAATCTGGCAGAAGCAAAAAGACTGGTCTGGGACGCTTATACAGTTAGCTCTTCACCTCCTTCAACACCTGAATTGATCAAGGAAAGGATCCGGTAGTTTTTTTGGGAGATAAAAATTATTTTTTAACCTTCGCCCCCTATTCTCTCTTTTCCAGCACTAACTTGAGGAAACCCACCTGGTATGAATTTGTTGAGGTATTAGCTAGTGGCAACCAGGACTTGTCTGAGTTAATTCTGGTTGGTCCAGGTAACGGATCTCAAGTAGCGCTGGAGAAACGAGTAGTGAGGTATCCTCTTTTGCCTTCCAGCTGCGTAATTAAAATATTTAGGTTTCCGCACCTAAGCTCATCCGCACCGGCAACTTATTCACTCAATCTTCCCCCTTGACGGGGGAAGACGCCAGATGGGGGTGAAGCTTGATAAGGAAACCTCATAGGTGACCTTTACCTAGTACCCGGTAACTGATACCTTCAAAAAACCCATAACTAGCAAACGCGAAATTGCCCTTGCTGTCTTTTTAGTTTTTTAACCCGGAACTACCTAACTCCGAACCCGGAACTAGTAGGTTACTCGCCACAAAACTTGCTTTAATGTAAAGGAACCCTTCAGGATTCCATATTAAACCCCACAGATGTAGCGGAACCCTTTAGGGTTCCATATTTTGGAAGTCTAAAGACTTCCGCTACTCCATAAACACGGCAATATAAAGGTTTTTTGTTTTTGCAGTTCAACGAGGAACCGGGAACAAAGGACTTGGAACAAACCACCAGGAACTACCCACCCTGGACGTTGACATCGTCGAACGGAATAATGATAATTGGTTGTTAGTTGACGATCTCACGTTTTACTTTCACTCACAGGAAATCTTAATTTTAGAGGTGTCTACAATGCTTCCGCCGCATGGTGGAGATTTGGTAAACAGAGAACCTAGATCAGCGAAATCTAGAGAACATCTTAAGCGAGAGGCAAGCGAGCTAAACCAGATAGAATTAAAGCCTGGCGAGGTAAAACATCTCCAAAACATTGCCTTCGGTAGTTACAGCCCTCTCAAAGGATTCTTAGGGAAGAACGACTTCAACAAAGTCGTAAGGGACAAGACGCTCGAGGACGGGACTGTATGGACAGTACCGATAATCCTTGACGTCACCGAGGAAAAGGCTGACGAGATTGCTGACGAGGACCGTGTTACTCTCGTCGACGAATCCGGAATCCAGCTTGCTATCCTGGATGTCGAAGAGATTTACTCAATCGACAAGGAGGAGGCGGCTCGGGGGCTCTTCGAGACTGATGAGGAAGATCATCCCGGAGTAAAAAATTTCCTCGACCGAGGAGATTACTTCGTCGGGGGACCGATCAAACTGATCCGTGGTGGATTCGAAGATTTCTACCAGTATCTGCTTAAACCCGTAGAAACCAGGGTTCTGTTCAAAGAAAAAGGCTGGGAAAAGGTGGTCGGATTTCAAACCAGAAACGTACCTCACAGAGGGCACGAACACCTTCAAAAAAGCGCTCTGGAGGTCGCGGATGGGATATTCATCCACCCCAAAATAGGACAAAAAAAGGCTGGAGACTGGAAGGACAAGGTAATTCTTGAATCCTACGACATTCTCCTCGACCACTACTACCTTCACGATCACGCCGTTATGAGTATATTCCCGGCGGACATGTTTTACATGGGACCGAGGGAAGCTGTATTCGACGCAATCGTCAGGAAAAATTACGGCTGTACTCACTTCATCGTTGGCAGAGATCATGCCGGCGTCGGCGATTATTACGGCGATTTCGACGCCCACAGGATATTTGATCAATTGAGTGATATCCATATAGAGCCGCTAACTTTTGATTACGCATTCTGGTGCAAAGAGTGCGGCCAGATGGTCACGGACAAGACCTGTCCTCACTCCATGGAAGACCGGATAGCTCCTTCCGGAAGCAAGATAAGGGGAATGATCAAGGACGGCGAAACTCCGCCGGACGAAATCATGCGGAAGGAAGTGGCGGAATTCGTTACCAGTCAGGAAAGTCCGTTCGTATTGGAGGGTTAAAATGACTGAAGAAGCTCAAGCAGAACAGTACAGCGGTTTCACTCTCTGGTTTACGGGTCTGCCATCTTCGGGAAAATCCACAGTTGCGAAGGAAGTGGAGAACGAACTCCGAAGAAGAGGACTGAAGGTCGAGAATTTGGACGCCGACGGACTAAGGAAAAATCTGCACCCGGACCTCGGCTTCACGAAAGAAGAGCGAGGAATTAACAACAAAAGGATCGGATTCATAAGCAAGCTCCTTACGAAAAACGATATTACGACGATCGTAGCTGCCGTTTCTCCCTTTAAAGAATACAGGCAGGTTGCCCGCGAGCATGTCGAGGAAGAAGGAGAGTTTTATCAGATTTACGTTGAATGCCCTGTAGACGTCTGCAAGGAACGGGATCCGAAAGATCTTTACGACAAAGCCGAAAGAGGAATAATTCCCAACTTTACCGGCGTGTCTCACCCGTTCGAGGAACCCAAGCCGGACGAGTACGACGTCAAAGTCAACACGGCCGAGCTGGACCCCGATGCAGCAGCAGAAAAAGTTCTTCAATTCCTCGCCGACGAAGGAGTCTTTACGTCGGTCGACGAATACACGGGTCTCAACGAGCACCAGGAAGAAGAGATCAAGGATAGACTTCGCCGGCTCGGTTATCTCTAGGTTACACTTCAAAGCAGAGTTGTCCAATAACAGAACATAAGGCTATTCTAAAACCCCGGCTGGTAGGATTTAATTATCCGAGACAGCTGGGGTTTCAAATCCCAAACTACACAGATTTGGAGTGTACAATAGCAATAGATCCGATAGGGAGAGGAAAGGTCCACTAGAGTCTCCACTCCCGGTGGATCTTCCCGTTTTAGACGACTGACCACGGCCTGCCGTTCGACCGCCAATCACCACCCCGCCATCCGGTCCCTTTGACACGTTACCCATCAGTAAACCGGATCCGTTTCGGGCTTCGCCACTGCTACGTAGGCTCGCCGTACGGGTAGGCCGAAACGCGTTCACTTTATTGTCGACCGGCAAGTTCACCTCCTGTTGCTTTCCACCCTAGCTTGCGCTAACGCAGTTACAGTTAGTTTTCGGGTCGGAGAACGTATACCCGGAGAGGAT
>CAZYPS010000022.1:0-23160 GCA_964649445.1 uncultured Thermotogae bacterium
GTGGAACAATTAGAGGGGAATAAATGGGTTAAATCCAAGTGAGGCATTCTGCCCACCGATCGGGTCATTCTACTTTCCAAACTTAGGAGGTTTATTACCAAATGGAACGGAGCCTTGTGTTATTGAAGCCGGATACTGTACAGCGCGGTTTGATTGGCGAGCTTTTGTCCAGGCTCGAGGAAAAAGGGTTAAAGATCGCCGCCATGAAGATGATGAAAGTTGGAGAGGATCTAGCCAAAGAGCATTACGAGGAGCACCTGGAAAAGGATTTCTTCTCCGATTTATTTAACTTCATAACTTCTAGCCCCATCGTAGCCATGGTGGTGGAAGGTGAGCAGGCAGTTGGCGTAATCAGAGAGATGATGGGATCTACCAACCCGTTCGAGGCGAAACCGGGAACTATAAGAGGAGACTACGGGCTGGATCTGACCAAGAACCTTATTCACGGTTCGGATTCAAAAGAATCAGCGGAAAGAGAGGTAAAACTTTTCTTCGACGAAGAAGAGATTCTGGACTACGAACTCACGAGCAAAAAGTGGCATTAATGGTTGTGTCGAACGGAGGCGCTAGGTTGATTAATCCGAATATCCGTTCGTTAAATTTTCGTTTTTCAAATATTTAGGGTGATTTTATGGGTAAGGAAGACGTACTTGACAGCACGTTAGATAAGATTAAAAACGAGCACGGTGAGGGCTCGATTATGTGGATGGGGGACCAGGATGCTATCGAAGTTGAAACAACTTCCAGCGGTTCTCTGGCTCTGGATATAGCACTCGGAGCCGGTGGAGTTCCCCGCGGCAGGATAGTTGAGATATTTGGTAAAGAGTCGAGTGGAAAGACTACCCTCGCGCTACACATGCTTGCAGAAGTGCACAATAAAGACGGGGCCGCTGCTTTTGTCGATGCCGAGCACGCGCTCGATCCGAAGTATTCCCGGTCAATCGGGGTAGATCTGGACCAATTGCTCCTCAGTCAGCCTAATTCCGGGGAAGAAGCACTCGAAATAACGGAACAGTTGATCCGGAGCGGAGCTCTGGACATGGTCGTTATCGATTCGGTTGCTGCTCTAGTTCCTCAGGCCGAGCTGGAAGGTGAAATGGGTGATTCTCAGGTTGGGCTCCAGGCAAGGCTTATGTCACAGGCAATGAGGAAGCTGGCAGGGGCCATTTCTCAATCCAAAACCACCGTCGTTTTTACAAACCAGATTCGATCAAAGATAAATAATTCTCCCTGGGGGCCTTCTACGACAACTTCCGGTGGTAGGGCACTAAAGTTTTACAGCTCCCTCAGGTTGAACATATACATTACAAAAACTCTGGAGAATGACGGCGAAAAAATCGGTAATTCCGTAACCGTCAAAATTGTAAAGAACAAAGTTGCTCCACCATTCCAGGAAGCCCAGTTCGATATAATTTACGGCAAGGGCATTTCTACGGAGAGAGAACTCCTTGATCTTGGAGAAAAGTACGATATCGTAGAACGAAACGGTTCGTGGTATTCCTACGGTGATACTCGACTGGGTCAGGGAGTTGACAACAGTCAGGAATTCCTCGAGGAGAACCCGGAGATAGCCGACGAAATTGAGAAGAAAATTAGGCAGGAAGCCGGACTCGACGAGCAGGAAGAATCCGACAAAGAGGAAGAAGAGTCCTCAGAGGATTAAGGTGAGTGAGTCCGGCGCCGACGAGACTGCGGGGGAAGACAAGGAAGAAGAGCTGCGGGACGCCCGATCATATTTACAGCTCCTGTTAGAATACCGGCCCAGGACTGAAGAAGAGTTAAGGGACCGGTTGAGCGAGAAGGATTACTCCCCGGATATTATAGAAGATGTCGTCGATTGGGCCCTGAAAAAGGGTCTGATCGACGACGAGTTATTTGCCGAGTACTTCGTGGAGGATCGCCTTCAAAATAAACCAATGGGGAGATCGGGTCTCTACAAAGAACTACTCGAACACGGCGTCAAGAAGGAAGTTGCGAAGGAGGTACTGGATAAAAAGACCTCCTCACGAACTGAAGAGGATCGCTGCCGGGAGTTAGCCCGAAAACGGTTGTCGAAATACCAAGGTGAGGACGTGAAATCCAGATACAGGAAAACCCTTGGATTCCTCGAAAGACGGGGATTTTCCAGAGGGTTGGTAAACTCCATACTAAAGGAGATTTTGTTTAATAATGACTAAAGTTGGTATCGGTCTTGATTTTCACCGATTGGAAGAGGGAGAAAGACTGATCCTGGGCGGAGTCGAGTACGATCACCCCTCTGGTACCGTAGCTCATTCCGACGGCGACGTGTTAGTCCACGCTATTTGCGACGCGATACTCGGTGCCGCTGCTCTGGGCGACATTGGGAACCACTTTCCGGACGATGATCCTGCCTACGAAGGAATCTCGAGCCTGGAGCTGCTGGAAAAAGTATTAGAGAAGGTGAACTCTGAAGGATTCGAGCCTGTAAACGTCGATTCTACGTTGATAATTCAGAAGCCGAAGCTCGGAGCTGGTCGAAACGAGATGAGGGAAAATTTAAGTGAAGTAATCGGAGCTCCTATCAACGTCAAAGCGACTACCACGGAACGGCTGGGGTTTATCGGTCGAGAGGAGGGAGTGGGTGCTCAGGCTGTAGCAACTCTATCCAGTTCGAATGAAGATATCCGGGGATAATATTTTAGAGGCAGCAATCCTGCCAGGTTATTCCCTGAAGCCTTTTTTGGTAATCTGCCGTTATCAATTTGAGTAAGATTAACCAAGAAGATTTACCAACTTGATTCGAGTTTATAAAAAGGAGGAAGTGATGGAAATTGAAGTGAAGCAATTAGAGGGTTCGACGTTCGTCGGTCGAGGAGAATCCAACCACTGGACGGTTATGGACGCAGTCGATGACGTGGACGGTCACGATGGAGCTACACGCCCTATGGAAATGTTGTTGATCAGCCTCGGTGGCTGTACTGGTATAGATCTGCATACTCTGCTAACCAAAATGAGAGTGGACTACGACGACATTGATATGGAAATTTCCGGGGATCGGAACGATGAACATCCAAAATATTATACCGAGATTCACGTCGACTACAGGATCCACGGCTCGGACCTGCCGGAAGACAAGGTTGCAAAGGCAGTAAGATTGACCCAGGAAAAGTATTGTTCCGTTACTCATTCACTGGAGGCGGAAGTTACGTACGATTACGAGATCGCCGAGCCGGAATAACGACTTAATCTACTTGAACGACTTTCGTTTTAAAACTTTCACCTGTATCACCCGCCGAAAAAAATCCGCACAGCTTTGTCAGCTTTACCTTTAAATTAACCAGAAAACAGGCTTGTTAGGTGTAAATTTTCTATTTTCGGGCTTGAAGGCAAGCCAGGGTGCCTATATAATACCCCTGTTATGAGGAATTTGGTGCTGAATTTAACATGTCTTCATTCTGTTTCTCGCGATAAGGCACCGCCCTTTCTATTTAATCTCATCCTTAACTATTTTTTTGGCTATTTTTATTTTGTGAACTGATCTAAAGCCCGTACCTCCAAAATAGGCTTTAGATCGCGGTAAGGTCCACGGGGTTCCTGTGGTCCTTTTGCTATTGGAGGGAGAAATGATCGACGATTTGCGAACTGAGATAGACCGAATCGACTCAAAGCTGGTTAAGCTTGTGAACAGCCGTGCCAGTACGGCACTAAAGATTGGAAGCTACAAGAGAAAAAAGGATCTGGACGTTACCGATGAGGAGAGGGAAGAAGCCGTATTAAACCAGGTAAAGGAGCTGAATGATGGACCTTTTTCCGATCGACAAATTGAGCGTATTTTCGAGCAGTTAATTTCTGAAACCCGGAAAATACAAATGGAGGTCGATTCAAATGATAGTAGTCATGAAGCCGGAAGCAACTGAAGAGCAGATAAATGAGGTTGAAGAAAAGTTGATCGATTTGGGTTTTAGTGTTCACTTTTCTCAGGGTGTGGACTACACCACGTTAGGCGCTATAGGTGACAAAAGCGGGGTGGATCCGCGAGAACTGGAAATCCTAAACGAAGGAGTGGCTAAAGTGACTGAGATAAGTGAACCGTATAAACTTGCCGGAAGGGATTTTCATCCGGCGGATAGTGTGATCGAGGTTGGAGACGTTAAGATCGGTGAGGGCGAGCCGGTAACGATGGCCGGTCCCTGTGCGATCGAATCCAGAGACCAGGTGGATAAAATTGCACGGTACGTTTCCGATCGAGGTGCTTCGATACTCAGGGGGGGAGCGTTCAAACCAAGGACGTCACCCTACAGTTTCCAGGGACTGGGCGAGGAAGGACTTCGCTACATGAGAGAGGCGGCAGACAATAACGGTCTCAAGATGGTTACGGAGGTAATGGGAAAGAGTCAGGTTGAACTCGTCAGCAGTTACACCGATATCCTTCAGATAGGGTCGCGGAACATGCAGAACTACAATCTATTGCGAGAAGTCGGAAGAACCGATACACCGGTGCTCCTGAAACGAGGTTTCTCCTCGACCGTGAAGGAATTCTTGATGGCGGCGGAATACGTGATGTCGGAAGGGAACGAAGACGTGATTCTTTGCGAGAGGGGAATTAGAACTTTTTCCAACGAAACCAGGTTTACCCTCGATCTTTCCGTGGTTCCGATAATAAAAGACGAAAGCCACTTACCTATAATCATTGACCCCAGTCATAGTACGGGCGTGAGGGATAAGGTAATACCTATGGCAAGAGCCGGAATAGCTGCCGGGGCGGACGGTATGATCGTCGAAGTTCATCACGAACCGGAGAAGGCAAAAAGTGATGGTCCTCAGTCGCTACGGCCTCATCAGTTCGCCGATTTGATGGACCAGATAGAGCAAATTAACGAAACTCTCACTGGAAGACCAGTAGCGGCTTAGCCGTCTATATGAGCATTGAAACCGAGTTTTCCAGGATAACGGTAGTGGGGCTAGGGCTAATGGGGGGATCGTTCGGCCTGGCAATAAAGAATTTTTTTCCCGATTTGACCGTCGTCGGTGTCGATTACGACGAGGAAATAAACAAAGCCCTGCGGCGGGGAGCTGTTGATGAAGGCTACAAGCCCGAAGAGTTGTCCGGAGCGGTGGAAGAGTCCGACCTGGTGGTTCTGGCAACACCAATCGACGAAATTATCGGGATCATCGAGCAACTTGCCGGAAGAGTTAAGGAGGAAACCGTGATTATGGATTTAGGTTCCACGAAGGGTGAAGTCTGTGGGGCGGGCTGGAAGAAGTTCGGTGATTCACCCGCGGAGTTCGTCGGTGGGCATCCCATGACGGGCGCCGAGATTCGCGGCATAGCGGGAGCGCATCCGTTGCTTTTCGAGAATAGTGTCTTCGTCCTCGTTACGCCTGAGGGGGAGCCTACGCCAGGTTCCCGAAAACTGGAAGACTTCATTGGGGGGCTTGGAGCAGAGCCGCGCTACTTGAATCCGGAAAGACACGACGCCATCGTGGCAAAGGTAAGTCATCTGCCTCAACTGATCTCTGTTGGATTAATGGAACTGGTGGGAGACGAATCCGACCCGGAAGATTACCTCTCACTGGCGGGGGGAGGGTTCAGGGACATGACCAGAATAGCGGATTCTCCCTTCGACATCTGGGACGATATTTTTGAAACGAACGGAGAATTGATAGAAGAAGTAGGTATCGAATTTCTCGATGAACTAAGAGAAATAGTTCGAAGCCTTCAGGATGAAGGGCTTGAAAAAACGTTCGAAGAAGCCAGTAAACTTCGGGCCGAACTGCCAAAATCCAGAAAAGGAATATCCTCCAGTACTTTCAAAATTGCGGTAATGGTCCCGGACAGGCCCGGGGCTCTCGGGGAATTGACGTCGATACTGGGAGAGAAGGGAATAAATATAAGAGATCTTGAACTTCAGAAAGTCAGAGAGGATTACGGCGGGACGTTTCAGGTCTATTTCGACTCCCTCGGGGAAGCCAGGGAGGCAAACAGGGTAATTATGAATCACGGGTTCGAGTCGAGGGTGGTGGATTGATGAGCGAAAAAAAAGCGAAAGTTATTTCTAACCCCGAAGGTAACGGTCTGACCGGGGAGTTGAGTTTACCCGGCGACAAGTCAATTTCTCATCGGGGGTTGTTGCTGGGGTCCCTGGCGAGGGGGAGGACCAAGATCGAGAACCTGGCGCCGGGGGAGGACGTGCGTAGTACCGTTAACTGTTTGCAGGAGCTCGGAATTCCGATAGCCGAGAGAGGAGATAAGTTCGTCGTGGAGGGAAGAGGCCTTAAGGGATATAGCGAGCCGGAGGGAATCCTCGATGCTGGTAACTCCGGGACACTAACCCGACTTATCGCGGGAATTCTGGCGACCCATCCTTTTACTGCTGGGATCGACGGGGACGAATCCCTGCGGAAGCGCCCCATGGAAAGGATAATTGAGCCTCTGGAATCCATGGGGGCAAAAATAGATTCCCGGGAAGGAAGGTTACCGCTCCGCGTAACCGGGGGGGATCTCCAGGGGGTCAATTACGAGCCGGAAGTAGCCAGTGCTCAGGTCAAGTCCTGCATTCTTCTGGCAGGCCTGGGAGCTTCGGGCGAGACGGTAGTTGTGGAACCGGGTCCATCCAGAGATCACACGGAGCGAATGCTCGGTGCCATGGGCTATCCGATCAAGATGGATGGAAATCGGATATCCGTCAGCGGGCCCAGCCAGCTGGACTCGCTCGACCTGAAAGTACCGGGAGACTTTTCCTCGGCGGGTTATTTTATCGCTGCCGCCTGTCTCCTCGAAGGTTCCGAATTAACTATCAGGGATGTCGGGTTGAACGAGACCCGGACGGGATTCCTGGAGCTACTGGAAGGGATGGGGGCTTCTATCGAGCTAGCAAATTTTAACGAGCGCAATGGAGAACCGAGGGGTGACCTCGTCGTTTCGAAATCTAATTTGACCGGGGTTAGGCCCACGGAGGATCAGGTTGTAAGATCAATCGACGAACTGCCACTGCTGGCGGTTGTTGCTACCCAGGCGGAAGGAGTTACCGAAGTTCGAGGAGCAGAAGAGTTGAGGGTAAAAGAGACGGATAGAATCGAGGCGATCGTCGCTAACCTGAAAAGACTCGGAGCGGATATTGAGGAGCTGTCTGACGGTTTCGTAGTCAGTGGTCCGAGCGAATTGAGTGGAGGCGAGGTCGAGAGCTTCAGGGACCATCGGATCGCAATGAGTACTGCCGTAGCGGCTCTGGTGGCGGAAGGTAAAACGGAGCTGGTTAAACCGGAGTGGGTGGAAATATCTTATCCCGGGTTTTTTGAAACGATGGAGGGGTTATTGTATGGCTGAAATTGATGCTTCGACGAAAGTACTGGGGCTGATCGGGGACCGTGTAAGAGATTCACTGTCACCTAGGTTGCAGAACTGGACGATCGAACGGCTGGGATTGAACTACCGATACTTTGCGTTTCCCGTGAAGGAAGGAGCGGTGGGCGACGCCATTAAAGGAGCAAAAGAGCTTGGGATAGAAGGTCTAAATGTAACGGTGCCCTATAAGAAAACTGTAGTAGAGTACATGGACGAACTATCGAGGGCGGCGAGAGTAATGGGTGCGGTCAATACAGTGACGTTTGATCAAAAAGAAAAATTGGAGGGAGATAACACCGATTGGAAGGGGTTTTTGCAATCATTGGATTTCCACAACTTCGATCCGGAAGGCAGGAAATGCCTTGTCTTTGGAGCCGGAGGTGCCGCAGCAGGAGTTGTCTACGGCCTGGTCCGAAAGGGAGTCAAAGAGATAGTCATTGTAAACAGGACTGAGGCGAGGGCCGTCGAATTGGCCGGGAAGATTGAGGGGCTGTCTCCCGGAGTGGAACTGGAAGCTCGCCCCCTGACAGGGAGTGATATCAAAAAAAAGGTGGAACGGTCCGAACTGGTCGTAAATGCGACCTCGTTGGGTACGGGGTCGACGGAAGGAGAAGCTATCTGGGAAGACGGAACCAGTTTTCACTCCGGTCAACTCGTCTACGACCTAATCTACAATCCCAGTCCGACTAAATTCCTGGGGCTGGCGAGTGATGCCGGTGCAGAAACAATTGACGGCCTCGACATGCTTATATTTCAGGGGCTAGAATCGCTGAAAGAGTGGACGGGGGAGGAGCTTGAATCCAGGGAGTCTGTAGAAGAGCTTAGACAGTACTTGAGAAATTTCGGTGACTTCGGCTGATTATTAATTTACAGCCTTTGGTAAGAGGTGTTAATTGATGAAAATAACTGTTAAAACGGCGGGAGAATCGCATGGAAAGGGGATCATTGCTATGGTTGAAGGATTCCCGTCGGGTCTGAAGTTCGACGAAGAGCTAATCAATGAACAGCTTGTCCGGCGTCAGGGCGGGTTCGGCAGGGGTGGCCGAATGGAGATCGAGCGAGACGAGGTAGAGATTCTGGCCGGATTTTACCAGGGTGAATCGCTGGGTACGCCGATCGTATTCTGGATAAAAAACAGGGACTGGGAGAACTGGAAAGAATTTATGACCCCGGAAGAAGAAAGTTCAGAAAAAAAAGAGGTAACACTTCCCCGGCCCGGTCATGCTGACCTGGCTGGAGCGTTAAAACATGGGTTCAGGGACTGTCGTCGGGTACTTGAGAGAACTTCGGCGAGAGAGACCGCAGGTAGGGTAGCTGTCGGAGGGTTATCGAGGACGTTACTTAATCAGTTCGGTATCCGGATCGTCAGCAGGGTGACGAGGATAGGGGGAGCTGGCGCCGGTCGGAGATTTGATCCGGACGAATGGAATGACCTGGCTGACGAGTCGCCCGTACGAGCTATTGACGAAGAGGCGGAGCAGGAGATGATCGAAGAGATAGAGCGGGCTAAAAGCAACGGAGATAGCCTGGGAGGAAGATTCGAGGTTGCGGTTTTAGGAGTTCCTCCGGGACTTGGGGGTTACAGCAGTTCGGAGAAGAAACTGGATGCGAGGATAGGGGCAGGGTTTATGAGCATTCCCGCGATCAAATCGGTGGAGATAGGCCTGGGAAGGGATGTCGGGTCGAAAAGGGGTTCCGAGGTTCACGACGAAATATTTCGCGACGATGAAGGAGGTTTCTATCGGGACTCAAACAACGCCGGTGGAATAGAAGGAGGAGTCAGTAATGGAGAACCGATCCGGGTTACGGCTACTATGAAACCGATCCCCACTCTGGCAAAGCCGCTACGTTCGATCGATTTGGTGGACGGGAAGGAAGGAGAGGCCGCGAAGGAAAGATCGGACGTTTGTGCTGTTCCTGCTGCTTCCGTAGTGGGGGAGGCAGAGTTGGCGAATATAATTGCAGGGACGTTCCTGGATAAATTTTCCGGAGATACGATGGTCGAAGTTCGAGAGAGTTTTGAGAACCATCGGAAACGGCTTAAAGAGTGGTTCAAGGATGATTGACTATATGAAAGAAAAAAAGGTGTACCTGATTGGTTTTATGGGAGCGGGGAAATCGACAGTAGCACCGATTTTGGCCGAAAACCTGGGCCTTGAGTGGGTCGATACGGACGAGATGATAGAAGAGAGAGAGGGCCTCTCCATTCCCGAAATATTCGAGTATTACGGCGAAACCAGGTTCCGAGAACTGGAACGAGAAATTATCGATGAGGTTAGCCGTTCCGAACCTAAAGTGGTTGCCGTGGGAGGCGGTGCCCCCATGGACGAAGCCAACTGGGAGCTCATGAAATCAACTGGAGTTTTGGTTTACCTGGAAATTGGTCCCGGAGAAGTCATGAACAGGATTGGAGCAGATGGAAAAAGACCTCTGCTTGCCGGGTTGAGTGAAGAGAGAAAAAGAGAAAAAGTTAATAAACTACTAAAAAAAAGGCATCCCCGTTACAATAAAGCCGATCACGTTATATACAGTAACGGTACCAAAGCTTCAGAGCTGGCAAACGAGATAAGTAGTAAACTGAAGGAGAAAAATGAACCGGGTTGACGTCGATCTCGAAGGGACCACCTATCCCATTTTAATTGACGCTTGGTCACTTTCGGAAATGGGAGAAGTCATACGTGAAAGGATCGGGCGAAAAAGTGGGGTAATTATTACGGATAAGACTGTTAACGAACTCTATGGACAGGACCTCCAGGACTCCTTAAAAGGGGAGAATCTAAATTTCGAAAAATTGATAGTGGAACCGGGGGAAGGTTCGAAGTCGCTGGAAACCGCCGGGAGGCTTTACGAAGACCTTGCCGAGCTTAATTTACACAGGGATTCGGTTGTACTGGCTTTTGGCGGGGGTGTAGTTGGTGATCTTGCCGGTTTCGTTGGGTCGACTTTCCTCCGGGGGGTTTCCGTGATTCAGATTCCTACCACCCTTCTGGCCCAGGTCGATAGCAGCGTCGGTGGTAAGACGGCGGTAAATCTCTCCCGGGGTAAAAACCTGGTCGGCACGTTCCACCAGCCCGAGATGGTATTAATTGATCCGGAAGTGTTGAATACGCTCTCGCCGGCCGACGTGAGATCGGGGCTTGGAGAGGTCCTTAAATACGGTCTAATCTGGGACATGGATTTCTTCCGGGAAGTGACAGAGAATCTCGTGCTTTTTGAAAATGTTGAAGATCCGGTAGAGCTGGAATCACCTATTTCCCGGTGCTGTGAAATAAAGGCCGAAGTGGTGGGGAAAGACGAACGGGACAAAGGGATGCGGCAGATACTCAACTTCGGTCATACGCTGGGTCACGGGATTGAAGCGGTTTCCGGTTACGGAGAGATGAAACACGGCGAAGCCGTGATCTGGGGAATGATCGGTGAGAGCTGGATTTCCCTGAACCGCGGGTATATATCGGAAGAGATTTTTTCCGATCTACTGGACGCTTTAACCCGACTTTTTCTCCCCTCTCTTCCCGAAGATTTGACCGATTCCGAGTTGCTGGGGTATATTAAGCGAGACAAAAAAGTGAGAGATGGCGTGATTAATTCCGTGTTGCTCACTGAACCGGGAGAAGACGTTATTGTGGAAGAGGTAACTGAGGCTGAGATAAAGGATGCCCGGGAATTTCTAACGGGTTTAGAGGTGAGTTGAGGATGATTCTCGTTGTCAACGGTCCTAATTTGAACTTGCTGGGCGAGCGAAAGCCGGACATTTACGGGTCTAAGGGTCTAGATTACCTCGAAAACTCGCTGAATGAACTGGCCAAGGAGATGGCTGTTGAGGTCAGGTTCTTCCAGTCCAACCATGAGGGAAAAATAATAGACTTTCTCCACGAAAACAGAAATAAGGGGTCAGGAGTGTTGATAAACCCCGGGGCGCTGACGCATTATAGCTACAGTCTAAGAGATGCGCTGGAGGCGATTGCGCTTCCGGTAGTCGAAGTGCATATTTCAGATATCAATTCCCGGGAAGACTTCAGGAGCAGGTCCGTGATCGAACCGATAGCGGTGGAACAGGTAGTCGGCCAGGGTCTTAAGGGATATGAGCTGGGGTTTGAGGAGCTTGTTAGGCAAATAAGGGGTTGAGTTCATGAATTTTGCCAGGAGAGTAGAGTCTCTGTCCAAGTCGGAGACTCAGGAGATAAACGACAGGGCTCAGGAGTTAAAAAGAAAAGGGGAGGATCTGGTTGATCTGGGAGCTGGTGATCCGAACTTCAGGGAACCGGAGTCGGCCAGGTTGGCTGGAAAGGAAGCCATTGAAAACGGGTACACGGGTTATACCGAAGTTGGTGGTAACCCGAGATTAAATGAAGCAATAACTGAGAGATACGAAAAGGTATTCGGTGTTGATACACGGGATCTGGCTGTACTGGCAACCGTAGGGGCAAAGAGTGCTCTGTTCGAGGTTACTCAGTTGCTTTACGAGGAGGGTGACGAGGTTATCCTTCCCAGGCCTTACTGGGTGAGTTATTCTGCTCAGGTAGAACTGGCGGGTGCAAAACCGGTATTCGCCTCGGGAGGCAGGGACGAACATTATCTCCCTACCGCCGGAGACATCGAATCGAAGATTACATCCGCTACCAAGGGAATATTGATAAATAGCCCCGCCAATCCGAGTGGGGGTGTATACGAAGAGAGTCAGTCTAGAGAAATTGTCGATCTGGCCCGGAGACACGATTTGTTTCTTGTTAGTGACGAATGTTACGACGGATTTGTATACGAGCAAGACAGGTTCTGGACGCTCGCGTCCAGCGAATACGAAAAAAAGCTGGTTATCGGCTCTACGTCGAAAAACTTTGCGATGACGGGCTGGAGGCTGGGTTACGTTCTGGGTGGGGCTGAGTACATAAGTGAACTGGGGAAGGTCCAGAGTCACATTACTTCCAGTCCACCCTCGATTTCCCAGAAAGCCGGAGAAGCAGCGTTTAGGGATGGGTTGAGTCTTCCAAGAAGCTTAAGGAACCAGTTTAAGCGGAAACGGGATTATCTGGCAGGAGAATTGTCAGAGTTGCCCGGGATAGACTGCCCTGCTCCTCCCGGGAGCTTTTACCTGTTTCCCGACGTGAGGGGAGCCTTAACGGATATGGGTTATGGAAAGGACGAAGAAAATAAACTCGCAAAAATTCTCCTCGAGGGGGCTGGCGTTGTGACGGTACCCGGGAGCGCTTTCGGCTGCCCGGGACACCTTCGACTGACTTATCTGCCTGATGAAAAACGGCTGGAGGAGGCTGTAGAGCGAATTAGGGAGACCTTGAAAAAGACTTATTAATTATAGTAGTCGTAAAACAGAATAGGTGAATGTCTTTAAAGTCGAAAATATTGCAGTTTAACCCTGAAAAATCCAAATAATTTAGTTCCCCCTTGTCTGCATCCGGACACTTTCTTAAATTAAATCTCAATATTGAGCCTGGATATTTTTCAGTACATTTCAACTTCACAAACCATGGAACAATTCAGTCAAAACTTACAAGATGAGGTAGATCATTATGTCTATTGATGAAGAGATACTTTCCTGCTGTAGCGAAGACGACCCAAATTGTTTGTTGAACGATCGTCAGGTTCAAAGGATCCTTTCCGAGAACCACTCCCCGAGTTTATTGAATTACGAGAAGGGCGAGAACGTATTTAAAGAGGGGAAACCGATCATTGGATTTTACATAATTTGTGAAGGTGTGGTAAAAGAAGTTTCGTGCCCGTCGATTGGGGATAAGATTACTTTGAAGGTTTATAAGTCCGGAGACATTCTTACCAGCGACGCTTTCTTTTTCGACGAGGGAAAATACCAAACCAGAGCTCAGGCGTTGACTGAAGTGGAAGTTTTGTTTATCGAGAGGGCCGCATTTCCCGAGTTGATGAGTGTTGCCGGGGCAAAAATAGGTATGAAATTGGCAAGGAACATGAAATATCTCCGGAAAAATCTGGAGTTTTCTTTTTATCCCGTGTTAAAAAAGACTGCTTATTGGCTAACTAAACTTATACCGGATTCTTCGAATAAGTTTAGCCTGTCCAATAAAGAACTAGCCGAGATAGTTGGGTGCTCGCCCGTGACTGTCTCCAAAAAATTGAGTAAGCTGGCTGAAGACGGGCTTATAGAGAAAAAAGGAAGGGAGATAATCGTTCCGGATAAAGCCAGGTTGAAGGAAGAGGCGGTCGGAACTAGATTCGGCTAAACTCCGCGGAATTATAAGGACCCATCCCCGGGTGTCTCCGGTGATGGGTCGTCTGTATTTGTCTCTTAGGCTCTAATTCCAAGTTTTCAAAGTCCTTGCCAATCGGAAATGCTTACCTGGTTAGTTTCGATTAACGCATATAAATTCCCCCGTTTGCGTTTATGGTTTCGCCTGTAATGTAACTTCCGTCGTGTGATACGAGGAAAGAAATAACGCCTGCAATTTCCGGGGATTCTGCAACCCGATCGAGGGGAATTTTTTCGGTAATTTTATCCTCTTTTTCCTCCAGTGCTTCTCTTGTCATTGGTGTTCTCGTATAACCGGGTGAAATGGCATTAACCGTTATCTCCGGTGCCAGCTCCAGAGCCAGAGACTTGGTGAGTCCTAATAGCCCTGCTTTTGAGGATGCATAGTGAGAACCATGGTCCGAACCAGTCATAGCCCTTAGCGAACTAATATTGACTATTCGGCCCCAGCCCAGTTCCTTCATTTTCGGAGCAGCGACTTTTGCGCAGTTAAATGCGCCTGTCAGGTTCACGTCTATCCCTTTTTGCCAGTCTTCGTGCTCGAGTTTGTCAATCGTCGCGTGGTGGGAGAAGCCAGCGTTATTTACGAGGACTCCGAGGTCGTCGTATTCTTCCACTGTTTTTTCTACCAGCTTTTTCGTAGCTTCAGGGTCGGAGACATCTGCCTGAACCGCTATAGCTTCTCCGCCATGGTCTTCTACCGTGCGGACGGTTTTCTTGGCTCCTTCCTCGTCCCGGGAATAGTTTACGGTGATATTGAACCCGTCCTGGGCCAACCTAATAGCCGTAGCTCTGCCGATTCCCCGAGAACTACCGGTAACTATTGCTCCTACGTTTTCCAATTTTTCTCACCTCAGTTCAGTGGTTTTTTGGATTAAAAAGGCGGGAAACCCCTGTCTTAAAGCAAAAATGGACTATAATTGAATTGCGTCCACAGGACAAAGATCTGCGGATTCTTCACAACAACCTGCCTCGTCGCAGCTAGTTGCGTCGTCCTTTACTTCGGCGTAACCTGCATCGTTGTTCAGTTCAAAAACTTCCGGACAGGTCTGCGAACATAGGCCGCAGGCTATACAGAGGTCCTCATCTACTGTTGGTGTTGCCATTTGTTTTCCTCCTTTTGGTGGATCTGATAGCTCTAAATGGACTTTTCCTTTTAGTGGTAAAATAACTCTAGCCTTTTTGGTCGAACAAGCAGGATTATCCAATATAAAAACGTAAACGGCTAGAGAAACTAAACTTACAGTTGAATCTAATCTGCAACTTTGATCAAATTATCCGGCGAGCGTAAAAGAATATAGGGGACGGTCCAACGACGGTCAAGTGGGAGAAATAAGTCAGGATTTGACTGGATTTTCAAGAGCGCCGATTCCTTCGATTAACAGTTTAACCCTGTCTCCGCTGTTTACTGGAGATATTCCCCGAGGTGTTCCGGTCGAAATCACGTCTCCCCTGTGCAAGGTCATAAACGAAGTTATTTCTTCAATCAGTTCGGAAAAACCGAATATTAGATTTGACGTATCCGACGATTGACGGACCGTTCCATTTACTTCCAGCCTGAAGGAGATTGGAAGTTCGATCTGGTCGGGGGTAACGAGAACCGGACCCAAAGGAGCTGCGCTATCGAATCCCTTTGCCCGGACCCAGTTTTGTTCCCAGTTTTGGGCGTTACGATTGGTTACGTCATTTAACCCGGTAAATCCCCAGATATAGCTAAACGCGTCCTCCTGATCGACGTTTCGACAATTTTCATCTATTACTATGGCTATTTCTCCTTCCGGATCGTATCTGTGATCCTCCGTTATTTCTATCGGGTCACCAGGGTTAGCGATTGCGGTCGGGGGTTTGAAAAATAGAGAAGGCCTGTCTGGAACGCTGGAATCCGTTTCTGCTATGTGGTCCTGATAGTTTAAACCCACACAAATTATCTTGGTGGGATCGACCGGTGCGAGGAGAGTTAATTTTGATAGCTCAAAGGTTTTATTCTCCGTCTTTAAGAGGTTTTCGTCCACGATTTCTCCTCTATATATTTCCCCGGTCTGAGAGTCACGAGCTCTGGCTAACTTCATACTTTTCTCACCAAGTTAACTGTCCGTTATTGGTAGAAGAGTGACTATGGAAGGACAATTAAGGGGTATCGTATTTTAGTTATTGAAGGCCGGAGGTAGGACCTACCTCCGGCCTTTGTTACCATACAACTTTGCACTATTAGCCGGTCAATTTTACTACTGCAGCCGGTTCCAGGACGCGAAAGCCAAAGCTTTCCGTGATGAAAAGTTTTACTTCCTCGGTAGTGTGGTCCTCGTAACCTATCGAGAAGTCCTGGCCCAGGACAAGCTGTACGTCATCGCCCCGGGTAGAGACTAGAGCGGGATCTTCGACTTTTGGACTATATACTACTGGTCCTCCAAGCAGATCTTCCAGCTGTTTTTTTAACGGATAACCGTTATAGGTGCCGGCGATCGTCTTCCAGAGGTCTTTATTGACTAACAACGAGTACGGGCCTTCTATCGCCTCGTCCTGGAACACCGTGACAGCTTCGGATACTCCTGAAAGTATTCCGGACTTACCTTCTGACAGAGTGACCGAAGCACCGGCAGAAGAAAATAACCCTTCTATTCCGGCTTCAGCCAGACCGTGGAAGATAACGTCCTCCTCGAATTTGGCCGCTTTGGCTGCTGCCTCCTCAAGGGGAGAAAGATCGACGTCTTCCGCCCCCCTCGATAGGTTGTCCAGTTCCCAGATATTAAGCTTGAAAGACTTCCTTGTCTCCACAATAGGCAGGGCTTTTCTTATACCATATCTGACGCTATCCGAATTGTTCTCCTTTATGTCAAGTCTGCCTTGCGGTATCGACGAATATTCCCAACCCTGAGGTTCAACGACATCCACTACTTTTCTTCCCGTTAACTTATTCGAAAGTATTTCCCGTGCCTGTTCATCAATCTCTTTCCAGCCTTCGTCAGTGATTGGTGCCAGGGGGCGTTTTAAAAAGTCCATTGTTCCACCTCTTTTTCTTTTACGATTTAGTTCAGATTACCTACGTCCAAATCTCCATTGCCTTCTTCGGATGAAACTTCGCCTTCTTCCTCTTCGAGTTCTTCGAGTTTCGTGATCGGAGCTTCCGAGAATAAATATGTATTCAGCTCTTCGTCCCAGGCGGGCATATTCCGTCTAAGCCATTCAAGTGCCATACAGGCATGTTCAATTTCTTCGTCCCTGTTATGAGCTAATAGGTCAGCCAGTTCCTCGTCGTCCGTTGCCGATACTCTCTGCTGGTACCAGTTAACTGCTTCGACTTCTTCTTTTAAGCTCATCAGGGCCCGAACCATATCTCTGTGACCCTCGTCTAAATCTTCTACGGGTTCATGGTATTGATCCATGTTATACCTCCTTCTATTCTTCTTCACCTTTAGAATAACTTCTAGCGGACTTTAACTCAACTTTTCTTTATATAGTGGAGTTAAAGCTTGTTATAAAGCAGAATGTACCAGGTTTCTCCGTGAAACCACTCGGTACTCAAATGGGTTAATCGGCTGAAATATTGTTGAAAAGATATTGCCCCACGAGTGCCTGAAAGGAGTCCGGGACCCTTTTGGAGTTGGTTCTTTGCTTGTAAAAATTCCCGACAAATAATAACCTTATTTACCATGTTAGACTTAAAACCAGAAAAAGTGTGGCAGCATTTCGAAAAGATAAGTGAAATACCTCGTTGTTCCGGGAACGAGGAGGGTGTAAGGAATTACATCCTTGAAGTGGCAGATAAAACTGGTCTGGAAGCCCGTGTGGACGAAACTGGTAACGTGTTATTGCACGGTGAAGGGCAACCGGACGTCGTATTACAGGCCCATATGGACATGGTCTGTGAGAAGAATTCGGATGTGGATCACGATTTTGAAAAGGATGTGATCCGGTTGAAGGAGGAAAACGGCTGGGTGACTGCGGAAGGAACAACCCTGGGGGCGGACAATGGAATTGGTGTAGCTGTTGCCCTGGCTGCCGCAACCGGGGATTTGGGAGTCTGTTCATTTGATTGTCTGTTTACCGTTGACGAAGAGAGGGGGCTTAACGGAGCTTCAAACCTTGAACCGGAGTTCATTCGAGGAGAGAAACTTATCAATCTGGACAGTGAGGAGTTCGGGGTTTTCACCATAGGCTGTGCCGGCGGGGGAAAGACCACCATCGACTTATCCGTCGATACCGTTCCGAATTACTCCGGAGAGAGGATAAATGTCTCGATACAGGGCTTGGTCGGTGGCCATTCAGGTGGGGATATAGACAAAGGTAGAGCCAACGCGATCAAATTACTTGCTCGGGCACTGAAAAGCCTGGAAGTGAATTCGCTTCAGTTGTTCGAAATAACGGGAGGAGACAAACACAATGCCATTCCCAGGGAGGCTTCGGCCGTAATATTGGTTGAGGACGAATACTCGGCCATAAAAAGTTCCCTGACCGAACAATTTTCTGTCTTCAAAAAAGAATACGAGGAAACCGAACCGGGGATGGAGCTGGCAGTCAAAAAGCTTACCGAGGAGAATATTGAAAGGCCCGTTAGCGCAGAGTCGACCAGGACACTGCTAGATTTGATCCAGGCTCTTCCTAACGGTGTCATGGCTTACGATAAAAGACTCGAATCCACCGTTGAGACTTCGACCAACCTTGCCTCAGTGCGGAAAGAGGATAGTGACGTACGATTTTTAATGAGCTCGAGGAGTAGCAGGAAGTCCAAGCTGGAGAACCTGCGGAAAAACAGGATAGAGGTAATCGGAGAGTCTTTCGGTGGTGAAGTCAGTCATAATGAGTCTTATCCTGCTTGGCAGCCGGATAGAAAGTCCCGATTGCTCGAAGAGAGCAAGAGAGTTTTCAGGGATCTGTATGGAGAATCACCCGATGTAGAGGTCGTTCACGGCGGGCTGGAGACGGGGATAATTGGGAAGAAAAAAGAGGATCTAGAAATGATTGCAGTTGGTCCGGACGTAGAATCACCTCACTCTCCCGAAGAGCGAATGAATATAGATTCTGTCGAGAAGTTCTGGGATTTCCTGCTGGCTCTTCTACGAGAGCTGAGCGGATGTGGGACGTAAATAAGGTAAGGAAGGATAACCAGTACGGGTTATTTGTTAGAGGTATTGCCTTGATTTAATTACCCGCTTAAATTACCATCTCAAAAGATAAATTCCTTAAGGGAAAAAGAGGTGATGCACAATTCCTGTTATAAAATCGGCAAAGAAAAGATTAAGGCAGAATAAAAAGAGAAAAGAACGTAATAAAAGACGAAAGGAAAAGTTGAAGAAGACCACGAAAGAAATGGATAGATTACTGGAAGATGGAGACGAAGAAGGTGCTAGGGAACTTCTCCCTGAACTCATGCGTGTAGCGGATAGAGCAGCGAGTAAAGGTCCTCTGCACCAGAATAAAGCGGACAGGATAAAGTCGAAATACGCCCGACGGATTGACGAAATAGGTTAATTCCTGATTCAATTTAATTACCTTAAATCCTTGATTAGAGATGGTAGTCGAGGGGACAAGAAGAGCTTCTTTTTTTAGGAGGCATAATGAACTTTGATCTGGATTTATTAAGCAAGGCAAAGTACTGGTCTACCCTATCGATAATCGTCATATTAATTGGGTGGGTAATCCTGGCTACTCCTCTGGTTAGCCCTGGTTTGAAAGACTCGAGCTGGCCCTGGTTGAACCTGGGGATAGACTTTCAGGGTGGGTCGAAAATAACTATTCCTTTCGAAGAGGAAATTTCAACTGCTCGCATCAGAGAATTTCTTAATTCAAATGAAGGTCTGGCTGAATTGGGTGACAGTCAGATACAGGGCGAGACCGGTTCTAATACGATCTATATTAATACCAAGGCTGGCATTGGCGGCGATGAAGTTCTGTTGAGTGAACTCCAAAACTCTATGGCGGAGAATTTTTCCGTGAGCGAAGAGGAAATTAGCATCAGTTCCGTTGGTCAGCAGATTAGCCGGGAGTTCCAGGTTAAAGCAATGCAGGCAATCGGCCTTGCTTTATTGGTAATTCTGCTTTACATAAGCTGGAGATTCAGGC
Source organism: uncultured Thermotogae bacterium (assembly GCA_964649445.1). GTDB lineage: Bacteria > Bipolaricaulota > Bipolaricaulia > M55B111 > M55B111 > JAGXLP01. The sequence goes on from CAZYPS010000022.1 coordinate 19,602, forward strand.
TTAGATATGCTGTAGGAGCGGTTGCAGCAGTCATCCACGACGTGACTATAGCACTGACCGTATTTGCCATATTTGGAATCGAGATAAACCTACCTACTATCGGTGCTTTTCTCACGATCGTGGGTTATTCACTAAACGATACTATAGTGTATTTTGACAGAATACGCGAAAACTCTGGCAAGAGGGCGGCTCGGTCCGAGTCGACTTTCTCTCTAATAAACAAAAGTATAAATCAGTCTCTCTCCAGAACTCTAAGCACGTCAACGACTACTTTCATCCCTGTTATCGCCCTGGTTCTATTTGGTGGACCAGTTTTAAAGGCTTTTTCTCTGGCTCTGTTAATTGGCGTAATTGTCGGTACTTATTCTTCGATTTACGTTGCTTCCCCCATAGTTTACGCGTGGGACAAATATCTGTCTAGTGAATGAAATCCCTTCTTAACGATAGCAGGGTCTGGACACCTAGCAAACCGGAAGGGGGTTTGGTTAGCAGTATCCGGGATGAACTCAACTGTTCCCGGATATTCGCCGGATTGGTGGCAAGTCGTTACGGAGAGAGTTTTAGCCGGGCCAATCTTACTCCTGAAGCCGGTGAGGAGTTCCCAGAGGGAGTTTTCCACTCACCCGACAAACTCCCGGACCTATCAAAAGCACTTGACCGAATAATCGCGGCATTGTCGGAAAAACAAGATATATTCATCCACGGAGACTTCGATGTGGATGGTATTAGTAGCGCCTCTCTGGTTTACCGGGGGCTGAAAAGTGTCGAAAACTTGCCTGGACCCGGAAGGCTTAAAGTCGATATCGGCAGCAGGGATTTCGGTCACGGGATTAGCAAAAAGACCTCTGCCAGGTTGATAGATGAGGGTTTTGACCTCGTTATTACCACCGATTGTGGAGTAAAAGGGGTTGATGAAATAACCCATTTGAATAATTTTGGTATCGACGTAATAGTTACGGATCACCACGAACCTTCCGATGACCTTCCTCCTGCTTTAGCGGTTGTTGATCCCAAAAGAACTGACACTGATTATCCAAACCCTCACTTATCCGGGGCCGGTGTGGCTTATAAACTGGTAGAGAAATTGTTAGATGAAGTGGATGGAAGTTCCGGAGCTAGAAGTAGTCTGGTCCAGCTGGCCGCCCTGGGAACAGTTGCCGATCTTGTCCCCCTGATCGTTGAAGGTGAAGAGGAGAACAGATGGCTGGTTAAGGTCGGGCTGGATAGAATGAGGCGGAATCCAGTTACAGGTATTTCAGCACTGCTCGGGGAGATGGGAAGAAAACAAGGAGAAGTAAGCCCCGAAACGGTGAGTTACCGTATAGCACCCAAGTTGAATTCGGCGAACAGGGTTGGTGATCCTCAGGTAAGTTTTCTGTTGCTGGCTACCCGGAATCGATCAAGGGCAGATCACCTTTCGAGAACCTTAATCGACTACGATAGGGATAGGTCCAGGCTTCAGGACAAATTAACGAGAAGGGCGATCAATCAAGTTAAAGAGGGCGAATTTGATCCTGAGACAGAAGGATTGGTTTTTGTAGTTGGGGAAGGCTGGAATCCTGGAATTCTGGGTCTGGTTTCTTCTCGCCTTTCGAGTAAATTTAACCTTCCCGCTGTTACGGTAAGCAAGAATACCCCAAGGTGCAGGGGTTCTGTGAGAGGAATTGACGGGCTGAACGTCTATCAGGGTCTCAACCATTGTTCCAGGTTTTTGACCAAATTTGGTGGTCATGAAATGGCTGGAGGATTTACTACGGACGCCTCGGAACTGGGCTCTCTGGAGAGCTGTTTGAAGGACTGGGCTTCTTCCAGGCTCGATTCTTATGATGAAATTGAGAAGAATTCCCTGGAGGGCAAGCTTGATCCAGTCCAGGTAAATATGAATCTTTACAGGGAAATTAAAAAACTTAGTCCTTTTGGCGTTGGAAATCCCGAGCCGCATTTTTGGATGGAGAAACTGGAAATTGTAAGCGCCCGAAGAGTTGGAAACTCAAAGAACCATCTTAAAATGAAACTCGCCAGCGGAGACGAAATACTTGATTGTATTGGATTCGGAATGGGTGAAAACCTTCCAGACTTGAAGAACCAGGATATATTGAATCCTGTTTTTACCTTAGAGTTGAACGATTGGAGGGGAAGGGAACAAATTCAGCTGAAATTAGAGGATTTCGTTCTTCAGGACTAATTTGGCCTTTTCCCAGTACACCTTAGCTATGAAATAAGGAATTAACCTGGCTTTTACCAGCCTTTTCGGCTCCAGCCAGATCCTGTAAAGCCATTCAAGCCCTTGCTCCCTCATCCATTGAGGCGCTCTGGGTAGATTGCCGGAGAAAACGTCAAAACTGCCACCGACGCCCATTACTACGTTTGCATCAAGGGATTCGATGTGTTCCGTAACCCAATTTTCCTGTTTCGGTACACCCATGCCTACAAGAAGCAGGTCCGGTTCGATTTCATTTATCTCGGAAACTACTTCCCGTGAATCTACGGGGATATAGCCGTGATGGGTACCTGTAATTTCGATACCCTCGTAACTTTCCCGGAGATTTTTGCCCGCTTCTTTCGCTACACCGGGCTTTGACCCGAGAAGGTATACTTCTAAATTTGTTTCCGAATTCAGGACTTTCTCAATTAGGTCGATGCCTGCTACCCGCTGTTTCAACGGAAGGTCGTGAACTCCGGAGGCCCAGATTAACCCGAAACCGTCGGGGGTAACTACGTCGGCTCGCGCAAAAGCTTCCGAAAGTAGCTTATCTTTGGTAGCACGAACAACGGCCGTCACGTCAGGTGTCGCGACATAGCTGGTTGGTTTGGATTTGGTTAGACGTTCGATCTTCTGGCTGGTTTTTTCGAGTTTGCTGAAATTGAACGAGGTCCCAAAAATTTTTCCGGTGTCGGGTCCGGTTTGAACGAGCGCCGGTTTATGGGTCCGAAGTTTACCGACGACTCGATTGGCCAGGAAAAATAAAGATGGAAGCAGAACTGCTCCGAGTGAAAGCGTCGCAGTCTGAATCCTCCCGGGATACCGAATGAACCACCAGCTAGCCAGTCCTAGGTAGCTAAAACTTATATAAATTAAAGCAACTCCCAGAGAACTCGATCCCAGATACTTCTCCATTTTTTTATTCAGCAGGCTAGTATTGGTACCTGCCGAACTGGCGGCGCTTGAGAAAGCAAATGAACTCCGTGCTGCAGGAATTGCCAGGGGGGCGATTGGGACGAGAAGCACGAGGGCGGTGAGCGATTTTACCAGCCCTACCAGAGCAAGGCTAGCCAGAATAAATCCCAGCTCCCGGAATAAGACGGATGAGATGGACCTTTTCCTGCCGAAAATCAGCAGACCCATTGAAATTCCGACAAAAGCCAGCCCCAGATGGAACGCGGTAGTGAGATTCTGTCCTTGCTGCAGGATGACGATCAGTAGAAACGAAAGGGCTATAAAGAGCAGTGTAGCGAGAAACAGCCGCCACTTCTCTCGGTCCAGTTCGGTGTGGACGAATTCAACGGATCTGGAAATCACCAGTAGCCACGTTACCGTTAGTGGAATGCTTAACCAGGT
>CAZYPS010000022.1:23260-26491 GCA_964649445.1 uncultured Thermotogae bacterium
GCCCGTTAGATTGAACAAGGGGTGATGATATCGTAATATTTACAGAGTTTTCTTGAAGAATCAATTCACAATACTTTCGCACAAGGGGGTTTTCAATGAAGGAGATTAGATGGCATGGTCGAGGCGGCCAGGGCGCAAAAACCGCCTCACAATTGCTTGCTGACATTAATTTACAGGAAGGTAAGTTCGTTCAATCGTTTCCTGAGTACGGGCCCGAAAGAAGTGGAGCACCTATTCGGGCTTATAACAGGGTGTCCGATGAAAAGATAAGGGTTCACTCCGGCGTGGATGAACCGGAAGTAGTTGCCGTTGTCGACCCTACGTTGCTCGAAGCTGCTAATCCGACTGAGGGTTTGTCCGAAGATGGTGTATTACTCGTAAATACTCCTAAGGACTCCGACGAAGTCAAAGACGAAACCGGATTCACGGGCGAGGTCATTACGATTGACGCAACTCAAATAGCTGAGGATGCAGGTAGCGGTTACGCAAATATACCTATGCTCGGTGCTCTGGTTGCCGTCCTTGGGACGGACTATGAAGTGGCAGAAACTGAAGTGAGTAAGGCTTTATCCAAGAAACTTCCGGACGAAATAGTCGAGATGAACCTCGAGGCGTTTGAAGTTGGTTACGAGACGTTAAGTTAACTAAAACAGGAGGACATATGGCAGAATTTGAACTTAAGAAGTACGACGAGATACCGATTGGTGGAGTAATAACCGGTGGAGCTACTCCGGAACTCAATAAAACAGGAGACTGGCGATCGGAAAGGCCCATTTGGGACGAGGAAACGTGTATTCAATGTCTTCAATGTTGGGTTAACTGTCCCGATGCTTCCTTTGATATTGCTGAGGAGGAAATTCAAGGAATTGACTACGAGCATTGCAAAGGATGCGGGATCTGCGCGGAAATTTGTCCTGTAGACGCCATATCTATGAAGCCTGAGGGGGAGGTATCAGAGGATGAGTAACGGTAACAGAGAGGTATTAACGGGTCATCAGGTAGTTGCAAACGCGATGAGGCAGGTTGAGCCTGACGTGGTTGCAGCTTATCCTATTACACCGCAGTCAGAAATAGTTGAATACTTTTCCCAGTACGTTGCGGACGGCAAGGTAGATTCAGAGGTTATCACTGTCGAGTCAGAGCACTCGGCCATGAGTGCCTGTGTTGGATCGGCAGCTGCTGGAGCTCGAACCATGACGGCGACTGCTTCACAGGGGCTGGCTTTGATGATGGAAATAGTCTATATTGCTGCTTCTATGAGGACTCCAATCGTCATGGCAGTTGCTAATAGAGCACTCAGTGGTCCGATAAACATTCACTGCGACCATTCCGACTCGATGGCTGCCAGGGATAGCGGGGTAATTCAGCTATACGGTGAAGATGCCCAGGAAGCTTACGAGTTTACCCTTATGGCCCAGAAACTTGCGGAGAGTGAGGACGTTCTGCTCCCTGTAATGGTGACTCTCGATGGATTTACGCTAACTCACACAGCTCAGGTTGCAGAACTATTGCCAGACCAGGCCATTAGCGAATTTGTTGGTGAATACGACGCACGCAATCCTCTCCTGGACGTCGAAAACCCCACGACTCAGGGGCCGTTCGATATGCCGGATTATTATTTCGAACACAAACTCCAACAGGTCGAGGCTATGGATAATGTTCCGGATAGATTCCTTCAAGTTCAGGAAGAATTCAACGATCTTTCGGGAAGCAACTACGACGGATTATTTGAGACGTATAAATTAGACGATGCTGATTACGCAGTGGTGATTCTGGGTTCCACTGCCGGTACGGCTAAAGTCGTGGTAGATAAGCTCAGGGACAAAGGAAAGAAAGTCGGACTGCTGAAACCCTGGTTATTCCGTCCTTTCCCGGGTGAAGAAATAAGAGACGTACTGGTAGACAAGGAAGCTGTAGGGGTTCTGGATAGGTCCCTGTCTTTTGGCTCTTCCGGTCCTCTTTATCTGGAGATTAGTTCGGCGCTATCGGAAGAAGATAGCAAGCCCAGATTATATAATTATACCTACGGTTTAGGCGGTCGGGATATAAAAGAGGATCAGATAGCTGGAGTATTCGAGGATCTGGAAGACCCTGATCTGGAAGATAAGATGCGCTTCATTGGCGCCAGACAGTAACGGGAGGGTATGAATAAATTATGGCCAGTCTAGAAACTTTAGCAAAAAGAGAAGAAAAGAAGAGAAAGTTCGAAAGCGGGCATTCGCTCTGTTCGGGCTGCGGCCTGCCAATTGCGGTAAGAACTATTTTGAACTCTACTGACGGACCGGTAGTTGCATCCAATGCCACGGGCTGCTTGGAAGTCGCTACATCGAGGTTTCCGACATCAGCCTGGAATATTCCGTGGATACACAACGCATTTGAGAATGCGGCCGCGACGATAAGTGGAGCTGAATCCGCTTACCGGTCGATGAAAAAGAAAGGTAAGATCGACGAAGATATAAACTTCCTTGCCTTTGCCGGAGATGGAGGAACTTACGATATAGGATTTCAATCACTATCAGGAGCTCTGGAACGGGGTCACGATTTTACGTACATAACTCTGGATAACGGAGCCTATATGAATACCGGTATTCAGAGGTCGAGTGCGACTCCGAAGGGTGCTTCTACGACGACGGCACCTGCAGGAAAGGAAAAGTACGGCAAGCAAGAAAAACGGAAAAACCTAACGGAAATAGTAGCCGCCCACGAAATTCCTTACGTCGGTCAGGCCTCCATTTCTCATCTTCAGGACTTAGCGGATAAGGCAGAAAAGGCGATACACAGGGACGGTCCTGCATTTCTGAATGTCCTTTCAACCTGTCAGCTTGGCTGGAGAATACCTCCAAAGGACTCAGTGAAAGTTGCGCAGAAGGGTGTAGACACCTGCTTCTGGCCTCTGTATGAAGTTGACAAAGGAAAACACAACATCACTTACGAGCCCAAAGAAAAGCTTCCTGTAGAAGAGTGGCTGGAGCCTCAGAAAAGGTTTGCCGCTCTGTTTAAAACCGGCAATGAGGAAGTAATAGAAGAGATTCAGGAAGACATCGACAAAGACTGGAAAAAGTTACAGGCAAAAACTTCTTAATCATTCACCAATAAAAATACCCCGCCGTTCTGGCGGGGTATTTGTTTTTTTGTCTCATATTTATTTAAATAATGGGGCTGGAGGGAAGGCGGGCTTGGATCCAGGAGCTACCGAGATGGTGAGTGGAACGGGGGATATATACCCGCCTC
>CAZYPS010000023.1:0-25616 GCA_964649445.1 uncultured Thermotogae bacterium
AATCCTGCTAGATCTTTAATACCACCCCCGCCTAGGTCGGGGGTGGTATTTATTTAAAAACATTCTTTAAATGAAAAATTAGAGGCGAAAATATGTAAGCCTTTACAAACTTTTTCGAATCCTGAACCGAAACCAGGAAAATTTCGATTAACCCAGTACTATGCAGCTACTAACTAAATTGAGGCAATTTCATAAGACTTAAACCCCGCCCGTTTGGACGAATCAGCACGCTACAGTCCGAGTATTCAATACCGTTATATCTTTCTTATATTATTTGTATGGAAGTACTAAAATCTGTAAAATTATTAAAGTTGATATTATAAAGTGATATTTTATCGACTCTTAATAAAAACCTTATCCTGTTTACTTAGTTTCTTAGTTCAAACTACAGGGTGAAAACAAAAGACCCCGTTCACAGAAGCCAGAAAGATGTTTTCTCTGGCGCAAACCCTTTTCGATTACCGGTTTTTGATAAAACTACTCGGGTGAACACCTGCTGCTGGTGATAGCACGATGAAAGAAGATCATCTCCTTGAAACCATCTTTCAAACTTCTCACCTATTTGTGATGCTCTTGGACGAAGAAGGCAAACTAATTGAGGCAAACCAGGAGGTCCTCGAATTTATTGATTGCAAAATGGAGGATGTCCGGGAAAAGAAATTCTGGAAGACACCCTGGTGGAGCCATTCGGATAATTTACAAAAAAAACTGAAAGAAGAGATAAAGAAGGCAAGTAGAGAAGAAGAAATTAGGTTCGAAGCACGTCATTTCTCTCCCGAAGGGAAAAGCGCCATAGTAGACTTTATAATTCGATCAATAGAGTCAAAAGATGGCTCGGATCGATTACTCGCTCTGGGAAGGGATATAACAGACCGCATCCAATCAGAAAAGAAACATAAAATTATTACCGAGGCTTCCTCACAGGCCATATATCTATTCCAGGACGGAAAGTTTAAATTCGTAAATGAAAGTTTCGAGAACCTTACCGGCTACAGCCAGGAAGAATTGAATGGTATGGACTTCTTGAAACTTATTCACCCCGATTACAAAAACCGGATAGCCAAATGGACCCAGCAGGCACTTACTGGAGACGATACCGGACTACCAGAAAGAGTAGAATATAAAATTGTAACAAAAAAAGGGGGAGAAATTTGGGCTCGCAGCCTCCCCTCCATTATCGAGTTCGAAGGAAAACCGGCGATCGTCGGAAATGCAGTGGATATTACCCAGGAAATGGAGATGAAGCAGAAACTTAAGTCGGAGAGAGAACTACTGGAATCTATAATGACGCTTACTCCCGACCTGATATACTTTAAAGACGACAAACATAGGTACGAACGGGTTAACAAAGCTTATGAAGAATTACTAGACCTCGACGAAAGTGAAATGATCGGAGAAACTGCAAAATCCTTCTGGCCTGAATGGGAAAAAATTTTAGAAGACGAATGTCAGGTCCTGTCCGGAGAACCAGTAATTGGCAGGGAGCGGAAGGCCACTCTACCTAACGGAGAATGCCGCTGGTACTCAATAAACAAGCTTCCACGACGAGACGCTGAAGGAAATATAACCGGTATTCTTGGGATGGATAGAGACATTACCCAGCAAAAGAAAATCGAGAAGAAATTAAACGAACGCGAACGGGAGATGTCTATCCTTTTAAGTAACCTACCCGGGATGGCCTATAGATGCAAGAACATCAGGAACTGGAGCATGCAATTCGTAAGCGAAGGGTGCAAAGACCTTACCGGCTACCTGCCAGAAGAGTTAGCTGGCGATCAAGGTGTATCCTACGGGGATTTGATAATTGAGGAAGACACGGAAAGGGTCTGGAAAAGTATTCAAGAACAGATAAATTCCCGATCTTCCTACCAGCTGGAATACAGGATCAGGACGAAAACGGGTAAGCGAAAGTGGGTCTGGGAACAGGGAAGAGGGGTTTATGATTCAAACGGCAACCTGCAGAACCTCCAGGGTTTTATCACCAATATTACGGAAAGGAAACAGACTGAGCAGGCACTTGACGAGGAACGCAATAAGCTAAAAAACCTCCATGAAGCCGTTGATTTACTTCAGCAAAAGGATACCGAAGAAGCAATGCTCCAGACTGCTGTGGAAGTTGTGGAAAAAATGCTAGATCTTGAACTCTGTGCTATCTCTATTCTGGAAGGTAAATATCTCGTACCGAGGGCAAATTCGGAAGATCTGGGTTCCGACGAAACGGTTAAATTCAAAGTGGGTGAAGGTATAGCCGGCAAAACAATAGACCAAGGTGAAACTATCTGGGGAGACGATGTAAGGAACTTTCCGGAAGCAAAACCGACAAATGAAGAGTTCAGAGGATTTATCAGCGTTCCCTTAGGAGACCTGGGGAATTTACAGATAATATCCAAGGAAAAGGGCAGTTTCACGGAACGAGACGTAGAGCTAGTCGAAATCCTGGCCGGCCATCTACAGGAAGAATTGAAAAGAATCAGACTGGAAGAGGACCTTCGTCAGCAAGCAATACGTGATCCTCTAACTGATTTATACAACCGCCGTTACTTCAACGAAACGCTCGAGAAAGAAGTACAAAAGGTAAAACGTTATGACGGCCTGCTCTCTTTTTTGATGTTCGATATAGATAGTTTCAAGAAAGTGAACGATCGTTATTCTCACCAAACAGGCGATAAAGTTCTTCAGGAGCTAGCAAACCTCCTGAAGGATAACGTCAGAAGCGCAGATACAGTGGTAAGGTACGGGGGAGACGAATTTCTGGTTATGATGCCGGAAACGGAAGAAGAGGTTAAAGAGGTAGTCAGCAGATTGAAGCAGTCTTTGGACCAATGGAACGACCAAAATAACCTGATAGATTTCCGGTTAAGCCTATCCATGGGGGTATCTCATTGGAGACCCAACCAGGACAGAGACGTTGAGGAAACACTCAAAGAAGCAGACAGAAGAATGTACGAGGATAAGGAAATGTAACTATATAACTCACTCTCTTTCTATTCTACCTGCAGTAAAATCTATAAAGTTTTAAGAAATATAATTAAAAACTTAACACTTATTACTGCCCGGGCTGTTCTGGTCCAACCCTCCTCCTGGGAATTTAAATATCTTTTTCCATATGAGCCACAAGCAATGATAGTTTAGTAAAGTAATCGCTTGAATCTCGTTACCCCCGCCCATAGAGCGGGGCATTACGCCCGATTCATGGCTTAGCCATCGCGATTTCTATTTATTTACAAACTTTCGCATCCATCCCCGGCCAAGAGCCGGAGGATTCTGAGTTAATTTGCTGAATCCATATATCCGTCAGGGTCACCAATGGAACAATCCATGTAACCTGTGGAATTGTACAGTTCCGCAACGTCCTCGTAGCTATACCTTAGAGGTCCCACCCTTCCGGGGTAACCCCCTTCGTCAATTAACTTCTCGACTTCCAGGTACTCGCCTCCAAGGATGGCAACCGACACTACTCCTTTTTTGGTTGGTGTTCACTGGATTTGGACAGGAGGTAGGTTTTATATCGACGTAGACCTCGGGAGCAACCACCTCTACCGTTACCTCGGCGGTATCCTCTACAGTATTATCCTCCGGACCGGTACCAGTGGCGGTCGCAGTGTTCGTTGTATCTTCATTTATCTCCGCTGTAAGTTCGTATTTTGAGGACTCATCCGGACCTAGTTCTTCTGGACCACTTACGGTACCAAGTTTGTTGTCTTCAATTTCGACTCCTGTAATGGGTACTCCGCCATTGTTAGTCACCGTGTAGGTATAGGTAACCTCGGCACCGGGAAATACCTTTTGTTCACTTACCGATTTTTCAAGGGATATAGATTGGCTCATCGCACCGACTGAAAAAATTGTTAAAGCTAAAATTAGAACGGACAACAACATTAGTAGAAATTTTCCCCGCGTTCTCATCTAAACCACCTCTTTGTTCTTTGGTGAAATCCTAGTTTATCAGTCATTTTTATATTTTAGGTAGAGAAAATGTGTGGGTTTTGTAAGAATTTTCGATCTTATTAAAGGTTTTACTATCTCCTATAACTACCTATTGACCGGGGTTTCCAATATTATTTGGGACAAATTAACTACTCAATTCAACAATTCGATAGGGACGATAGGCCAAAAGTGGCCTCGCGCAGATGTGTAAAAATCGGATCCTCGATATTTTTTCTACCTGAACCTTAAAAAAGTTCCCCCTAAACAAAGGTCATTAAGGAATAAACTTTTGAAAGTTGCAAAGATTTTGGCTTAAAATTAATAAAATTAATATTGAAGTTAATATTATTAATTATTTACTTGATTTATTTAAAATTTAGCTGTATAATGCCTCATAAGTCAAAAAGGGAGGTGGTCAAGTATGCCGAAAAAAATAATTGGTAAATGTCCAGTATGCGACGGAGAAATGAAAGTTACAGAACTCGAATGCACCAATTGTCATACCCAGGTAAGCGGACAGTTCGAACTAGGGAGGTTCTCACGATTAAATCAAACCCAACTTGAGTTCATCGAAGTATTTATAAAACTCCGAGGTAACATTAAAGAGGTTGAAGAGGAAATGGGGATATCTTATCCCACGGTCAGAAAAAAACTTGACGAAGTAATCGAATCTTTAGGTTATCGACCGGAAGAGAGTCCGGATGACGAGACGGTAAAAAAGAGAAAAGAGGTCCTAAACGCACTGGAAGAAGGAGAAATTGGCGTGAAAGAAGCTAAAAGCAAATTACAGGAACTTTAAGGAGGGTAAAATGATCGAAGAACGTAAGAAAATATTAAAGATGCTTGATGAAGGCAAAATCAATGTAGAAGAAGCTAACGAATTATTAACCTCGCTGGAAGAAAGCCAGCCAGAAGAAAAGTCGGATAGAGAAATGACAACGGCCGACGAAGCCAGAACTTTAAAAATTCTAGTCGTCGAACAAGGGGAGGAAAAAGTAAATATTACTTTCCCGCTTGCGCTAGCAAAGTTTCTCACAAACATAGTACCCGAATCCGCTCAAACAAAGCTCACAGAAAAAGGTGTCGACCTGGAAAACGTAATCAGTGAAATAGAAAAAGGGACTTTTGACGGAAAAATAGTCGATATCGAGGACGGTAATAGCCGCGTGGAGATCCGGCTGGGGCAGTAGTTGAGGCTTTAGTTTTTCCACAAAATTTCAGTTTATTCTAATTCAAGTGTTCTGTATTCCCTTGGGGGAGTAATTATTCTGCTCGAAGAATCGGTCTCTTACTGGATGAAATTAGGTGAGGAATTATGCTGAAGGCCTTGAAAAACCGTGATTTTCTCAACCTCTGGCTTGCCCAGTTAGTATCCCGTCTCGGCGATGGAATACACGAAATTGCTTTAGCCTGGCTCATTCTGGAATTAACCGGTTCCGCCCTATCAATGGGAGCAATTCTCGCAGTTAGTGTCACCCCAAACCTGCTCCTGGGTTTACCTGCTGGAGTTTTTGTCGACCGGTTCAATAGAAAACGTATTATGATCCTCACCTATCTTGCCCGGACGCTCATTGTACTCGTTATTCCCGTTGCCTATGTGGGTGGATTTTTAGAGGTCTGGATGATCTTCGCGGTCGCATTCCTGACAAGCACGGCTGAAGCATTTGCCGGCCCGGCGCGGCAATCAATTATCCCCAATCTTGTTGGGGAGGAGAACCTGAACCCCGCCAACTCACTTATCCAGATAACCAGAGCTGTCTCGACCCTGTTCGGGCTCTCGCTCGGAGGCGCCGTTGTGGCTCTATTCGGGCCCTCAAATTCATTTTTTCTTGACTCATTCTCATTTTTTCTTTCCACGGTATTCATCTCCCTAATTGCATACGGCCATGTAACCAGAGAAGGTGAAGAGAGTCTCTACAAGGATCTGGCGGTAAAAGTCAAAGGTGGACTAAAATACGTCACGAACGTTCCTTTTATAAAGCAGCTAATAATAATTGCCGCTGGCGTCAACTTTGTTGTCGCTCCCGTAAACGTCATTATTCCCTACTTCATCAAGGAAACCCTGGGACTTAGCGCGAGCGTATACGGCGGTATGTCCGCCTGTCTCTCCGCGGGTATGTTCGTCGACAGTATGATAATTGGCAACGGGTTGGTTCATCGGGGTAAGAGTCTGGGTTTCGGAATAACTGGAGCAGGTATCTCACTTATACTATTCTCGACTTTCTATATCGTCAGCGAAGGGCGCCTACTGCCGACAATCATGCTAATCAGTTTGCTCAGCATTACTCTAGCCGGTGTAGGACTGTCAATTTCTTTTGCAAATGTCCCTATAAATACGTTACTCCAGAAGACCACTGCAGACAACAAGCGGGGCAGGGTAATGAGCATAGTTAACATGGGAACGATGGTAGCCACGCCCCTGGCCTACGGTTTCAGCGGATTGTTGATTGAGCAGATTGGAGCAGTGACTCTAATACTTGGAATCGGGAGCTTGACTGTACTCGGTTCTATCGCTTGCTTCAGGTCACGGGAGATAATGGGAGCTCAATAAGGAGTACAGTTCCTTAAACCTTAACTGGAGAAGATAGCAAAAACGATTAAGGGGGAATTAGGACAGGGTTCAAACAAATTATATTACGAAGAAAAATCAACAGGGGGTAAGAAGTTAAATTGATTGCCTGGATAGTTATATTTGGCTTTATAGCAGTTATAATACTACTAAACTTTGATTCGATCGATTGGAATTGAAAAACTTCAGTAGTTCTTTAGAAAGGCTCGATTTCAGGAACTTACTCCACCGTTTCAAATAGTCCGGATAGTATTTTCATTTCAAATTTGAACCTTTACAGTATCCCATAATATTTAACAAAATACTGCCCGGGTATACTTGGAAATAACTGTGTAAAATGAATATATAGCTTTGGAAACCGTTCAGGAAAATCTTTTCAGTCAAAGCTGAACATCGAGGCGAGCGGGCACGGTCTCTTGATTTCGGAGAAATCAAGAGGAGCGAGCCGAGATCGGAAAGGGCAATTTCCCCGCTGGGGAAATTGATCCCTGGTTTTGTCGAACGGTTTCCAAAGCTAGTTTTACACATAAAATGCTACACTATGGTATACTTTTGTTAGCTTACCCTCATCCTGCAAGAATAGAGCGGATTTCTTGAGCTACGAACTTTTTCCCACGATATTGAAGAACCTCTCTTTTATGCTATCCGTCAGAGCATCCTGGGTCGATTGTTTGCAGAGAGTATCCCGCAATACTCCCGGTCGGACCTGAAACACGCCCATTTCAACGTGGCCTCCCCCAGTGCCCATACCGTCCGCAATTTCCGTGGCAATTTTCTCGGCGGAGTACCTTGAACCGGTATATCTGATCGAACCTATAATGAGCCCCTCGTCCAGATCTATTCCCGAAACAACTATTCCTTCCATCCCTTCTTCCTTTAAAAGCAGATCCGCTACTGTGGATAAATCCGACCTGCTCTTGTTGGGAAGGGTACCAGCGTCGGCAAATTTGTAAGTCCCCCTTACTTCGTAGTGTTCTTCTCCTGTCACCCGATTAATCACTTTGAGAGTCTCCGACGTCATATTGGAGCTAAGAGTTTCCTTGAGCGCTTCCCTGTCAACTTTACCGATGTAATTTATCACCTGCTGGAAATCCTCGGCGATGAACCACCTTAGCAGCCCTTCGGTGACGGTATGTAATCCATAATAGAGTCCGGTTGCCGTTTTTTTATCGAACCCGACTGCCGAGTTTTCAATAAACTCGGCCAGAATGGTCGAACACGCCCCGTACTCGGGTCTTAAATCGAGGTAAACTTTTTTTCTCTGGAGTATTTCCGACTCCGACCCTGTTTCGTCTCGATTATCCTGATCGGAGATCAATTTCTTTGCCAACTCTTTCCGTAACTTATCATCAAGTCTATCAGCAAACTCACCCGGGTTGCATCCTACGAGAGAGACGTGACTATAATCAGCAAACTCCGCTTTCTCCAGGTTTTTTATCGACATGCCGAGGTAGTTGACAAGTAGCTGGTTTTCCGGCCGGGCAATTTCAGATTCAAACGTAAAGTCAAACTCCACGCCTTCTGCTTCAAATAATCTTCCAAGGGCGAACGCAGAAGCAATCACATCAGGGTCGGGATTACCAAAGTGGGCTATCGCGACCCTACCTGTTAAGCGGGACAACTCGTCAAGAAATTCTCCATAGTTCATACAACCACCTGTCCAACGATAAGTAGTCAAGACCAATTGGTAAAGTGGGGTTACTTGTTAGTAGTTTTAACCACCAATTAAATGTTGTTATTATTAAAGAAATGAAGATAACCAAAATAGACTCCGACAAAGAACTGGCAAAGGTAATCGTCGGTATAACGGATGTCTTAGAACTGGATGCAATTATTTGTTTTACGGAAAAGGGAGAACTGGCGTGGGCATTGAAAGAACTTGACCCTGACGTGAAGGTGATCGCCGCTACCTCCGTATCTGATACCTTCGATGAATTAACCGAAACCAGCATAAAGACCATCCGGATGCCCATTCACGGTCTGGACAAGTATCGCCAAATTCCCCATTTACTCTCAGTCGCTCTAAAAACCGACAGCATATCTCCGGGAGCCTTTGTCCTGGCAGCCATAGGACGGAGGGTCTATCCTGATAAAGGTAATTTAATATCACTGGGGGAAGCGGAGCGAGAACTGGAAGAGCTATCAATAAAGGACTTATTGAAGTTGACCGACGGAATAAGACCCGCGGTGCTGGACAAGGTCATGGAACTAGCACGGCGTATCGGTCTGATAACCCGGAGAGAGAAACGAATCGGGACAATATTCACCCTTGGTGACTCCAAAAAGGTGCTGGAGCTCTCCAAACAACTGATCCCTAATCCATTTCAGGGACACGAAGAGTCCGAGCGGAGGATAACCAACTCGGACACACATGATTCCGTCATTGAACTCGCCAAACTGGATGGAGCTTTCGTAATCAGAGGAGACGGGCTTATACAAACTGCTGGGACCTTCCTGGGCTCCGAGTCCGACGAAGAAGGAGAAATAAGACCGGAAAGAAATGACCTGGAGCTCCCCGAAGGGCTGGGGACCAGACACGTCGCATCGGCCGCCATTACATCCTGCACGGATTCAACTGCTGTCGTGGTTTCGGAAACGGACGGCAATATCAGGGTTTTTTCCGATGGTAAGATGGTACTGAAGATGGATCCGAGCTTGGACTACGAACCAATCAGATAATTAGAACTAACACCTTTGATTGTCTTATTATGGTTAATTCCATTTAAACTTTTTCACTTCCTTCGCTCACCGACCACTTGGTAAACTGCCATAGGGTTACCTAACTTTTTCGTCGTTATAAAACCAGGTGCGACGCTGTTGGATTCCAGTCATCTTCCAGCCCCTTTCCCCCAACAGACACGCTTTGCTAGATTAATCGCAGATAGGAGAAACGGTTGAAATATAAAGTTAGAATAACATTCTGATAGGGTTATTCGAAGAAATCGAACAATTCACAATTCAAATATAATAGTGTTTGTTTTAGTTCCACTTCAAATTATAATTTTTGATTGGAAAAACCGTTATTAATTTCGGTCCAAAAAATATTTGATTGCCATATTATCAGGACCTTCAAGGAGAAAGGAAAATTATGGGGCTGTTAAAAACCGAACATAACCTGGAGAAGGACGAAGAGTCATCACCGCTTTATCTCCAGTTAAAATCGAAAATTAAAGAAGCAATCTCGAACGGTAATTTAAAACCGGGAGACCAGATCCCTACCGAACACCAGCTCTGTGAAGAATTCGATATCAGCCGAACGCCCGTTAGACAGGCTTTGCAAGAGTTGGTTAATGAAGGGGTTTTATCCAGACAGCAAGGAAGTGGAACTTTCGTCAGCCAGAATCCCGCGGAAGAAGTTTCGATATCCGCCCTTATCACTGAAGAACAATGGGCAAGACCACTTTCAGAAGCCGTAAGGAAATACAATAACCGGACCAATGGCGCTCCCGTGAGTCTTGATACAGAAACCTTTGGCAGGCCGCATTTTAGAGAGCGGTTCTTGACGTATATTGGAAAAGGAGAAGCTCCGGATCTTGCTTTGATAGATTCCGCCTGGGTAACTGAATTTGCAGCTTATAGATTCATAGAGCCACTGGATGAGTTAGAAGAAGAATGGATGGATCACATACAGGACCAGCTACTCCAACCTTTTCTGGCAAGAAATCGATACAATAAAAAACTCTACGCTCTCCAGCCCGAAGCCAACGTAAGCTTGCTCTGGTACAGAAAAGACGTATTCAAACGTCTTGGGCTCAACCCACCCGACACCTGGGAAGATTTAATTGAGGTTTCAAAAAGACTAAAAGAAAAGGGATGGGAGCACCCACTAGCTTTCGCCGGAGGAACAGCCGCTGGAGAAACCACTACTTACCAGTTGCTCCCGTTAATTTGGTCTGCCGGTGGGGCAATTTTTGAAGACCATTCTGTTGGCCTCGAGGATGGTGGTGTTAAGGCGGTAAATTTTCTTGGCGAACTCGCCCTCGAACATGAAGTTGTTCCTCCCGACGTTCACGAGTATAGCTGGGAGGAATCCGTCAAAATGTTGGCCGAGGGGGAAGTGGCAATGGCTTTCGGGGGGTCCTACGAGAAAAAAAAGTTACTCCAGGAGTCCGGCTGGAGTAATGGTGAGTTCGAGCAAAAAGTAGGTTGGTCACCGCTTCCGGGACCCAAAAAAGGTCAGGAGGCAGCCACGACGGGGGGTATGGCTTACGTAATATTGCGACAGACAGAACATCCCGGAACGGCAATGGAGATTCTAAAAGAAGTCATGAAGCCCCAATCAATCATTAGATTTTGTAGAAGGAACGACCGTATACCGACCACTAAAAAAGCTATTAATGCCCTGGACCCCTCATCAGCCAGCTTTACTCACCAGATCACTAACCTTCTATCCCACGCTCACGCCCCACCTGGATTGGTCCAGTACGCAAATATATCGGAACAGTTACAGTTGATGCTCGAACGCGTACTAACTAAACAAATGTCTCCCCGGAAATCAGTCCAAAAAACAGCCGAAGTTATAGAAGCTCTCCGGTAGACCATCATATCCGGCGAGTTTTCCCACTTAGACAGCACAAAAAATCCGGATTCTTCCAGGTTCATAACTTACTTAGATTTCTTTCCCATAACGGTTTTTGTTCGTTAAAAGTGAACTTGACAGCTAATCTATCGAGTTTTACAATGAATTTGTAATTACAAATTTCGACCAATTTTAAGAACAGTAACTTTGCAGAGAAGGACAAATGGGGGTGGTCAAACTTTCACTTCAAACAAATTTGAGTAACATTAGTCTATCTCCAATCCTTACTCTCATATTTGGAAATGACATTTACACCAAAATTTAAAAGGGGTGTCAAAAAGATGTATAAAAGTAGAACAATTTTAAAAGGCCTCCTGATCACTACTTTAGTCCTACTTCTGGGAGCCACAGGTGTCTTCGCTCAATCGGGGGAAACCACCGTAACCTTCCTCCACACGGAATTCGAACAATCACGTACCGACATAATTAAAGATCTAGCTAATAGATTCGAGGAACAAAATCCTGGAATAAATATAGAGCAGGTCCCCGTAAGAGAGAGCGATTTAAGGTCAAAGATTGCCTCAATGCGGGCGGCCGGAAACCTGCCGGACGTAATAGAACTCGACCTCTCAAGAGCTAATAGCTACGCCGCGGAGGAGCTTACCTCACCTGAAATCTCTACTGAGATAATCAACGAGATGGGCCCAGACAACTTCGCCCAGGGAGTCCTATCTATGACACGCGATCCAGCTAAAGGGGTTTACAATTCCGTTCCAATAGACGGGTGGATTGACCTGATCTGGTACAGAAAAGACCTGTTTGAGGAACACGACCTCGAACCCCCAACTACCTGGGAAAATCTAATGAAGGCCGCCAAAGAACTGAACAACCCACCTGAAATGTACGGCGTCGTAATCGGCACCCATCCGGAAGAAGTTTACACATACCAAATTTACCAGCACATAGCACTCTCGAATGGCGCTCGGGCATTCGACGCGGAAGGAAATATTGATATAAATACCCCCGAGCAGGTAGAATCCCTCCAGTTTTACAAAGATCTAGTCGACTACACGCCGCCGGGGCTTCTTTATTGGCGCCAGGCCAGACAGTTCTACATCACGGGACGAGTCGCGATGATCTTCTACTCCAATTACATACTTTCTGATCTGATAGGAGAAGGCGTTACAGTGGATGACCTCCCTAAGAAAACGGGAGCAGTTAGTTCTTTGAAAGGGCCTAATGGCGACGCAACAAACGGGCTTCAGTACTCCCTCACCCCGATGGCTGGTGCTGACAAAGAAGCAACCAAAAAGTGGATAAAGTTCGTTCTGAAGGAAGGCTACGGTGACTGGCTATCCATGAGCGTCGGCAAAACCCCTCTCTACAAACCTGGACTCGAAGCCTATGCTCAGAACGAAACATTTGATAGCTACGAACCCGGTTTGCCGGAAACTTTCGTCGACGGAGTCGACAAAGTCAAAAGATGGGGCTTTCCTAAAGGCAAAGTATTCCCCTTCATCGAAGACATACACGGAGATCAGATTGTCAGGCGCGGAGTTACAAGGGTTATAGACGGTAGAATGAGCCCTGAAGAGGCTGCCGAATGGATGGAAGAGAGAGCCAAAGAACTTAGATAATAGATTTCTATAAGTATTGAATAAAACGTGAAGGCAGGGGAAGTACCACATCCCCTGCCTTCATTTCTATTAAATGGGGGAGAGATGAACGAGAAAAGCAACAAACTAAAAGAAGCGGGTAGGCTCAGCCAGAAACAGAGGGAACAAAGGTTGGCGTTATCGATAATAATCCCGATATTTCTTATCGTATTCGGGATAGTAATTTTCCCCGTTTTATACAATTTCTGGTTGAGCATCCAGGAAGTTACTCTGGGTAATCTCGGTCAAGCCACCCCGCTGAATGCTCTCAAGTGGATATTTACCCTGGGGCGATCCGGTAGGCTTCCCGATTTTGTCGGGCTCAGCAACTTCATTACCGTAGCTCGGGATCCGAGATTCTTATCCGCTTTCGGAACAAGCTTAATATATTCCTTTTCCGGAGTTATTCTATCGATATTACTGGGACTTTACAGCGCGCTTCTGGTCCACCGCAGGATGCCGGCTCGAAGAGTTATTAGAGGTATATTCCTCCTTCCTTATATAGCTCCCGTCGTTGCCACTGCATTCATCTGGCGATGGGTACTAAATCCCGTTTACGGAGTTGGAAACTTCATCGCTGTTCAGGCAGGGCTCATTGCTGAACCTGTATCATGGCTTTCCACGAGGGGGTTAGCTTTATTAATTGCGATAGTATTTCAGGGTTGGCGCTACTTTCCGTTTATCTTTTTGTTTATTCTTGCTCGACTACAATCCATACCTGAAGACCTTTACGAAGCAGCTCGGGTTGACGGCGCCGGCACATTCCAGCAGTTCTTTTATATTACCCTGCCTCAATTAAAAGGGGTTCTGGCCACGGTATTTTTACTAAGGTTCATGTGGATTTTTAATAAATTCGACGATATTTACTTACTCAACAAAGGTGCAGCAGGAACCGAGGTACTTCCTATACTAGTTCGTCAGTACAGCATAGAAATGGAGCAGTTCGGTCAGGGAGCCGCTTTATCGATATACCTCTTTCTGATTCTTGCCATCTTTATATTCTTTTACTTCCGCTGGGTGATGGAAGAATGGTAAATTTTGGCAAATATGGAGAACGCACGATAGTAGGAATTCTGGTGGTCGTTGGATTCACTATCTTTTTGACGACAGTACTATTTCCTTTTTACTGGATGGTTATCTCTTCCATGAAAAACATGGGAGAACTGTTCGCCTGGCCCCCTGTATTCGTACCCAGTGAACTTGATTTCGGGGCTTACTGGTCAGTTCTATTCGAGCACGGGTTCCTTAATTACATGAAAAATAGCGCTATTGTAACCCTTTCCACGGTTCTTTTGACAATATCTCTGGGAACCCTCGGGGCTTACGCGGTTACCAGGCTTTACTTTAAGGGCAAAAACATGATGCAGCGCAGTATACTTTTGATTTATATGTTTCCGCCAATTGTACTTGTCATCCCTCTTTACGTCTTGATGTCCACGATGGGTCTGCGGGACTCGCTCGGGGGACTTATATTGGTCTATCTGGCCCAGACATTGCCCGTTTCGCTCTATATGCTCAGCAGTTACTTCAAACAACTTCCCCCGGATCTCGAGGAAGCAGGGCTGGTAGACGGCTGTAATCGACTCGAAGTTATCTGGCGTATCACGATCCCCCTATCGGTCCCTGCCATAATGAGCGTGGCTTTATATACGTTCATGATCGCCTGGAACGAATTCCTGTTTGCTTTTATGTTCCTGGATTCGACCAGTAAATTTACTCTTCCAATTGGAATGACCAACCTGTTCAGTAGCTACCATACGGCCTGGGATAAAGTAATGGCGGCGGGCATGATCATTACTATTCCCGTAGTCATAGTATTCCTGGTATTCGAAAGGTATATGATAAGGGGATTAACCGCTGGAAGTATCAAAGGATAAAAGACCAACCGGGGGTAACTGATGGTAGAAAGTAAAGTCCGAGAAATCCTGACGGGAAACAGCAACTTAGAACTGGAAAGCCGAATACCCGTAGCTCCAATTGTGGATACACGTTATCTGGCATCGCTCCAGGGAAAGAAAACAAGAGCCCTTTACGGAGAAGACTTCCTCTGGCCAGGTGGAAAAGAAAATTCTCGGGCTCAGTTAGAAGGATTAAGAATACATAACTACGACATTGTTCTCGTGGGCAGTCAGGTTAAGTACGGAAGACGAAAAGTAATTGAGAAAGAGGATAAAAACTGGAAGCTGGAAGACGAATACGGAGGAGTGTCCGTCGCTCCTCCGGACGATACTCCACGTTCGAAAGACCCGGCGGTTTCGAATAATGAAGACCTAAACCAGCTGACTCCACCGAATTTCGACGACGGAAGGCTGGACCATATTGAATCTATTTCGGAGGATATAGGCAATCGAGCATTCGTCCTGGGTGGCGTCCCTGAAAGCCCGTTCTCCTTTGCCGCTTATCTCCGGGGGGCGCGAAATTTTATGGTTGACCTGAGAAAAAATAGGAAATTCATTAATGAACTGCTTGAATTTACTACTAAAACCAGCCTTAAGTTGATTGATTCATTAGCTCAGCACGCGACAGACGGTATCTGGATTGGAGACGGATTGGCCAGTGGTAGTTTAATCAGCCCGGAGACGTACAAAGAATGGGCACTTCCCAATCTGAGACAGATCGTCGACAGGGCTCATGAGTACGATATTCCGGTGTTCTACCACGTTTGCGGCAAAACCAATGAATTAATTGAACCCATAACCGATTCTGGAGTCGATGTCTTCGAGGTAGATTCGCCCGAAAACTCGGGTCTTACACTTCCTGAAGCCCTAGAAAAGACGTCAAATAGCAACCTCGTTATAAAAGGAAATTTAGACCCCCTGTTGATTGCGAACGGAGCAGAAGAGAAAGTTAGAGAGACAACTCGCGAGAGACTAGAGCAGGGGGGCAATTCAGGGCGGTTCATTCTATCTTCGGGTTGCTTTTTACCGGGAGAAACGCCTCAGGGAAACGTTCAGGCTATGATAGAAGAAGGTAGAAATTACTCAAACACTTGACAATAAAAGACATTAAAAGGAGTTAAAATGCAAAAGCATAAACCATACGTGAAAAGACTTCATCACTCACTTAAAGGAGAAGACCCTGGGATAGTCCCAATTTTTGGCACGATAACGATGAGATACGTCGTCTCACGAACCAGTCTCAAATTAGAGGAGTACCTATCCGATAGAAAAAAGATGCTGGAAGCCCAGCTTGAGATACGGGAAGATCTGGGAGATTGGGTACTTCCCCGGCCAAACCACGGACCTTTCGTAGAAACTGAAACCCTTGGCGGTAAAGTAGTGGTCGAGGACGAACAAACCGCAATTAGGAGTTACCCGCTTCAATCGCGAAGCGATCTACTGGACTTGGAGATTCCCGACCCCTTCTCGAAAGGAGAAATGGCAAAAATTCTGGGCATTGCCAAATGGATGCGTAATGAATTAGACGAGGAAACACCGATAAGACCAGCCATGGCGCTTCACCCATTTAGCCTCGCTTACTACCTGAGAGGTAAGAAGTTCTTTACGGACCTTATAGAAGATCCATCCTGGGTTCACGATCTAATGGAGTTCGCCACGAAAGTAGCAATTGAATACGCCCGGGCTCAGGAAGAGGTACTGGGGACGGATATTCCTATCTTTCACTCGGACGATATTGCCGAGATGGTCTCTCCCTCCCACTACCAGGAATTCGGTGCTCCTTATTCACGTAAACTGTTCAAAAATACGGAAGGCTGGAATGTCATTCACGAATGCGGCGAATCGGAACACCTGTGGAAACTCTTTCCCGATTCCATGGAGGTTTTCGAACTGGGCCCACAGGATAAAATCGATCTTGGAAAGGCACGCAAAGCGCTTCCGGAAGTGTCTCTGGCAGGTAACGTCTCCTCGACTGAGATACTCATTAATGGAAAACCCAGGGACGTAAGACAGGAAGTTAAAAGGTGCATTGAGGACGGCGGCAAGAAGAACCTA
Organism: uncultured Thermotogae bacterium; assembly: GCA_964649445.1. Classification (GTDB taxonomy): domain Bacteria; phylum Bipolaricaulota; class Bipolaricaulia; order M55B111; family M55B111; genus JAGXLP01. The sequence continues at coordinate 16,624 of CAZYPS010000023.1, forward strand.
ATTCTGGGACTTGCTGGAGGCGTACTGCCGAACGTGGCTGAGGAAAACTTACAAGCACTCAATAAAGCCGTGACCGAACTTAGTTAAAAAATATTTTCACTAAAATCATCGTAAAAACATGTTTGGGGGAATGATCAAGTGAACGAAGAAAGACAAAAAATCAAAGACCATTTAAATTTCCTTTACGACGAAGACCAGGCATCGGATGCATTAGAGGAAGTCACTGATAAAATAGAAAAGTTCCGCCAGCAAAATCCGTCTCTGGCGGAAAGCTCGGAGGGGGAGAATTACTTTTCAGAGGAGGACTCCGTACTTATCACCTACGGGGACCAGGTAAGCACCGAAGGAGAAGCGCCCTTACGGACACTCGGAAAATTCTTGACTAAAACCGTGGGAGAAGAATTTAGCACGGTCCACCTGTTACCGTTCTTCCCCTATTCCTCTGACGACGGATTTTCTATCACCGATTATCAAACCGTAAATCCCGAAATGGGTGATTGGGACGACATCAGGGAACTTGATGAAAATTTCGACCTGATGTTCGATGCGGTAATAAACCACGCCTCCAGACAGGGCAAGTGGTTTGAACGTTACATGAAAGGAGATCCGGAATACGAAGATTTCTTTATCGAAGTGGACGATTCCTGGGATCTTTCTCAGGTCGTTCGGCCACGGGACAATCCCCTCATCACGGAAATAGAAGGTGAAGAAGGGACAAAGAAACTATGGACGACTTTCAGCGAGGATCAGGTAGATCTTAATTACGCGAACCCGAAAGTCTTAGTTAAGATCATCGACCTGCTCCTGTTTTACGTGGAAAAAGGCGCAAATATTATCAGACTCGATGCAATTGCTTACCTCTGGAAAAAATCAGGGACCAGCTGTATCCACCTGGAAGAAACTCACCGCGTAATCAAGTTATTTAGAGAGGTACTCAACCTCGCCGCACCCGACGTCGCCTTAATTACGGAGACCAACGTTCCCCACGAGGACAATATCTCCTATTTCGGGGATGGCGAAAACGAAGCCCAAATGGTTTACCAGTTCTCCTTGCCTCCCCTGGTACTCGACGCTTTCCTTAGCGGCGATACCAGCAGCTTGACGGGCTGGGCTCAGGATCTGGAGTTTCCCAATACCGGCGCCACGTTCTTCAATTTCCTTGCCTCTCATGACGGCATAGGCGTGCGACCCGCAGAGGGTATCCTGCCAGAAAGTTCCATTGATCAGATGGTAGAAGTGACGAGAGAACACGGCGGTGAAGTCTCCTACAAATCGGACGCCGACGGAGGAAAAAGCCCTTACGAACTCAACATAACGTATTTTGACGCCCTATCGGACCCAAATAAAAACGAACCACGAGACATCCAGGTCTCTCGGTTCATGTCTTCCCAGGCAATCATACTCGCGTTCCGCGGCGTACCGGGAGTTTACTTCCATAGCCTCTTCGGTTCGAGAAACTGGGTTGAGGGAATGAAAAAAACCGGCAGAAAAAGAACCATAAACCGGGAAAAATTCAACCTGGCGAGGCTCGAGGAAGAATTACAGGACCCTTACTCCCTGCGCAGTATGGTTCTAAACAGATTTAAGAAGTTGCTTCGGATAAGACAGAACCACTCAGCCTTTAGTCCATCAGCTGACCAGTCTGTGTTGGACCTTGATTCCAGGGTGTTCGCATTTTCCAGGTCACCGGAAGCAGGAGATGATTTCCTTTGCTTGCACAGCGTATCCGAAAACGAGGAGTCACTCACAATCTCTCGCGAACTGGTAAATGGAGCTGGCCAGCTGGAAAACCTCATAGATGGACAGATCTACGAGTTTTCAGGGAAAGAAGAGCTAGAAGTACCCATAGCGCCCTACGAAGTCCTCTGGCTAAAACTGGATTAAACTACAAATTAGATTATTGAAACTTTCTCGGCTTAAAAAACAATTTAAATTTAACTAACATCCGGCAACTGCCAATACATCTCGTCCGGTTTCAATTCGGCGAAATCGCCCTCTTCGTGAAGAACTCGCCTCAGGTCCAGACAGAGGTGACATTTAGAGTAATAACCCAAATCCGTTTCCTGATACCCGTATTCAAGAGCCAGGTCGTATAGTCCGGCAAAATCGTCCTCAGCTATCAGAGAAAGTACCGGGTATTTTTCGGGGTCAATACCCTCGAATAACAGTTCATCCAGGTTTTCGATCTTACCAAAAGAGAGACCTCCGCAATACCCGGGAACGTAGTTGCCGTAGTTATCCAAGTGGTTGTGCCATTCCCGGAGGAAAGGAGGCCGACAGGGTCTATTAAACCACCACTCTGGAGAACTCGCAGATAAGTTCGTAATATCGTAATCAGGGACAACGTACGGAGCTCTGCCCGAAAGGAAGAACTCGGCGTTCTCTCCAAGCTCACCTCCCTGTCGATCGATATACTGGTCCAGGTCGAGGGTCCCTTCTACACCCATTCGTTCGAACTTACGCATGTATTCCGACTGATAAACTATCGCGTTTTTTCCGAATATCTCCCTGCCGATATCAACGGCTCGCTTTGTATTCTCGAACGGCACGTACTCAAGGTAAAACGGGTTGACCGAAATCATGAGCCCCTTCATTCCTGCTTGGCGAAGTTCTTTCAGTTTGTCCCTGGTAGTTTCTTCGTCCCTGCACCAATACGAATTCGTCTCCGCAAATATGGATGGAATTCCCAGCTCGTCTGCTATTCGGACTGCCTCCAGCAGTTTTTCATAATGAAGGAACGGTTCACCGCCGGTCAAATGAAGGCCATGGTTTAGCCCGATTGAGTCCGGTCCGGTTGGACTAGGAACGATATATTTCGAGAGCTTCGACAGGGTCCGTTTCAGCTCTTTCGCGGAGATCAAGTCATCTTCCCATTCGGGACCGCAAGCGTACATACAGTGAGCGCACTTTGCCGTGCATTGATAACTTAAAATCAACCCGACGGATTTGGGTTTCGGTACTGTAATATTACTCATATCAAAACGATTCAACTCCTTAACCCGGAACAAACATTAATATTTTTCCACTCGACGTTTTCTATACCTGCTCTAATATTTTAGAATTTAATTTTAAATAACCCGTGAAACTTCCTCCAAAACAGACAACCGAACATCTGCGGAGTCGATAAATCCTTCACTCGCTGGCTATTTCCTTTCGGAGTGCTTCCTTTGTCATCTCGGTTAGATCATCTATTCTGTTGCTATTGCGGTACAATACGACGTTTTCCTGTCTCAGGACGAGATCGTATCCTTCTTCGTCGGCTCTAATATTGGTGATTTGAAATATCTTTTTCTCCATTAAGCCCGTCAATATTTTGTCAAGCTGTTCGTATTGCCTGCTAATTTGTGAAAGCGTCTGAGATATCTCTTCCGGAACGGCGGCACCCTCTCTAACATCACTCAACACGTTTTCAAGTTCGCTCATTATTGGCCCTACCTGCTCCTTCAATTCGAATAATCTATCCGAAACTGATTCGAATCCTTCTGCCTGAAGCATCTTATCCAGCATGGCTATATCTATTTCCAGCTTAGCTTTTAGTCTTTCAGCCTGAAGTATATCTCTTTGTCTCTTGTACTCGCCTTCGGATATCTCGCCCTTGAGAGCCTGCTCCCTCAGTGAGACCAGTTCCTTCGACTTTTCCTGGGCACTTTTTCTTTCTTCTTCTACAGCCTGCGTGAAGACTGTGAAGGCTTCCTTCGCGTTTATGTACCCTATTTTCAACCCTGCCCCGTAAAGCTCCAGGTCGACTTCTCTACCTTCAGACTCGCTTAGCTCCCTAATATTGCTATCAAGAATTGACCTAACACCCAGTAAAGAATCCAGAGCCTTGGTAATTTCTCCGTTATTAACCAGTTTTTCAGCTCTTTTAAGCTCCTCGATCAACAGATCCGTGGAAAGATCCTCCTGACCGAAACCGACCAGTGAACTCGTAAAAAAAAGGACAATAAGCAGACATAGAGCTACAGTTACAGATTTCTTCATTATTTCACCCCTGTCGTATATACTTTCGCGGAAAAAGCCCGGTGGTGCAACTGCAAAATATTACCCCTCAACTTCTTCTATCATATAGTCACTTAGTACCTTTTGGCTTTTCTTCCGCGATAATAAATCAATTTTACTACGAGGATTTAAAGATCCGATGAACCAACTTTGTTTTATCCAATAGGCAAAAATAAGGTGATACTTGGACGCTTCTTTTTTTTATCTATAATAGTGGTGCAGCACTCCGGAAAAGTCCCGGTTAGACAGGTCTTATTGGAACCGAGATATTTGGTGTTTTGAGGAGGGATAACGTGCGAAAATCTCTAACACTGGTTTTAGCAGCTGTGTTAGTAGTATTGTTAGCAGTACCCGGCAATATAGCAACCGCTCGGGAGAAAGAGAACCAGCTAAACCTGGCCGAAGCGAACGTGACAAGGGTCGATTACTCCCGGTCCGGAACTAGTGGAAATTACAGATTCAACGTCACCCTCTATCACGACGATGATGGAGAAGACGGTTACGCGAACTGGTGGCAGGTCGAGACACTGGACGGAGAACAACTCGGAAGACGCAAACTCCTCCACGCACATGGCACCAGAGAATTTACTCGCTCGGATACCATCAAAGTTCCGGAAGGTACCCGGTTCATCGTGGTTCGTGGTCACGACGAAAACCACGGTTATGGTGGAAGAGCTGCAATAGTTGATCTCAATTCGGGAGGAATAGAGTTCGTGGACCAGGGGGTAGGACCTCGTAATTTTGGGAAATATGCCCAGACCCGGCAGGTCGAAATGACCAGTTATTCAAACGAAGAACTTGGGTTTAAAATTAGTTATCCGAAAGGCTGGGAAAAGGTTTTTCCGAAGGAAGGGAAAAGCAGAGAGCCAGAAGATCGGAAAGAGATATTTTTTCGGGCAAGCAGCAGCAAAAACCTTGAAAACGGGAACTCCGTATCAGTAATGGCAAACGAGCTAAACCAACCAGTTACACTCGATGAGTACGAACAATACGTTAAATTGTCCGATAAATTTTTTCCACCCGGGTTCGAAGAAATTTCCCGCGGCGAGCTCGCCGGACTCCCGGCTGTCATCGCGGAATCTACTCGCGTTGATTACGTGTCAAAAACCGAAGCGGAAAACGGAACCGACCAAACCCGAGAGAAAATTACCAGGAGAGTCAAGACCATAGGCCTTATCACCAGAGGCAACCTTTACCGGGTAACTGTAAGCGCCGCCGTGGAAGATTTCGCCGAGGTAAATGAAAAATATTTCGGACGGATACTGGATTCGTTCGAGATATTGCCTGAATAACGTCCTAGACGCTAAAAAGCCAGGGAAAGCTAAAGACATCAGCTTCCCCTGATATTCCCGGTGGAAATCCCTGGTAGCAAATATTGACTGGCTTGTTGTTTGAATTCACGTAGTAGTGTTAAGCCAGCCCCCGTCGATATAGTAATTTGAACCAAGGCAGTAACTCGCCAGGGGAGAACAGAGGAACGCGTATAGGTGAGCGACTTCCTCAGGCTGGGCAAACCTGCCAAGTGGGGTCTTTTCCTCCGCTATCTGGGCAAAATACTCCTCTTCAGTTATATCCTTACCCTCGGTAAGATTCGAGGCGGTGTTTTTCCAGTCCGAAGTAAGCACCAACCCTGGACTTATAGCGTTAACCCTAATCCCTTCGTGGACCAGCTCATTTGCCATGTTTTTCGAAAGCATCGTCAGAGCCGCTTTGGTCGTGTTGTATATTGGCTCGTAGCTAAGCGGTTGTTTTGCACAGATAGAAGACGTATTCAGGATTACTCCTCCGTCTTTCTGTTTCATCAACGGCACCAATGCCCGGGACATCCTGACTGTGGCCATCACGTGCAGGTCCCAGAAGTATTGCCACTTCTCGTCCACGTCATCCATTATATCCTCTTCACTTCCGGTGCCCGCATTATTTATCAGGATATCAATCCCGTCAGTTTCTTCTTTTAAAGTAGACGCAACGTGAAGTATATCGTCTTTTTCGGTCAAATCCGCCTGAATCGGGAGGGCTCTAACTCCGTAGGATTCTTCGATCTCTTCCGCCGCTTCCTCCAGTTTTGATTCCGTCCTAGCAACTATTGCGACGTTCGCACCCTCTTTTGCCAGCTCTTTTGCAACCGCCAGACCGATACCGCTGCTTCCCCCGGTTATCACGGCGAACTTATTGTCTAATTGTAGATCCATAATCTTGACCTCCTGTAAGTTCATCATCTTTGCGAACATAACTCCAAAATCCCTCTACATCGGCCATTGTGGGCCTCCCTCTTCTTTAAGAACTCTCCCGCTTCAACTTTTACCCCTCAAGCAAATGTCTAGTGAATTCTTCCATACGTGAAAATAACGATTATTCGAATTTTTCTTCAAATTTCTCCCTTAGAACTATCAAAAGAACCGAAGCGCAACACCATTACTGAAACGTTCTATAAGAGATTTGACAAAGCTTTGATTATAAAACCTTTTTATCCAGACATCTTAGTCGTTTTTTGTTCAAATCTCTCAACTATTTTAGCTAACATTGAATTTAACACACTAAAAATCCCGCCCTTTTCCCGAATCACTAATATCCATCAATTCCCGCGGGTAGGGCTCAAAGTAGCGCTGTTTCTCCAGGTAATCCCGGTCAAACCTGGCTATCCAGGAACGAACCATGCTAATAATTGTGCTGAGAGGAACTTTTCCCGACCGGTAACCTTCTATATAGTCGTCGAAGAGAGACTTTTCCCGGTTCCCCAGTTCGTCGGAAAAATAACCGTAAGCATGCTGTAGGGTATTAACATGAGATCCTGGTGAAGGGTTCTCGGAAAGGACCTTACCCAACAACTCCTTGTAATCCTGGATTACTTTTTCGATTTCCTTTTCATCCGGATGGGCGGCTAAGCGTCCTAGCTCTCTCATCTTGTCCTGATCGTAGGCCATAAGTAGCAACTTGTGCTCTGCCTGAAAGTCTGTTAGAGCATTTATAGATCCCTCAACTTCCACCACATGTCTGAAGCGAGCGTTGGCGAATATACTGATGTAAAAGTTTTCTCGAATCTGGAAGTTCCTTAGCCTGCCCTCGTTTTCAACTGGTTTATGGGAGTAGTAGTCCTTAACCGCTCTGCCAAATTTCCCCGAAGTCTTCTTGATAACTCCCGACTCGTCCAGGCCAGAATAAACTCTCACGTCGTTAGTGCCACAGCTCGGAGACCTGTTCTTTAGAATAGCACCGTCGATTTCGCCCAGTTCGGAGAATAATTCCTCAGCGTAGCTCTCCATTTGTTCCGTGTAATCTTCCCGGGTCTCCGTCTGAACCAGCCTCGCCTTTCCGTTCTTTTCCACCAGTCTAAGAGCCTTCCTCGGTACTCCAAGTCCTATCTCAACTTCTGGACAAACGGGCAGAAACTCGACATGATCCTGGAGGGCATCTACGACTTCGCTCGATATTATTCCGCCGTTGAACCTGCAGGATTCGAAACCGAGGCATTTGCTGACCAGAACTTTTGGCTTTACGTGATCGATCACGGGTCCTCCTGTTTTCTAACGGGATTTTAACGATGATATTAAGTATTTCCAACCTGTGATGATGAAAACTAGTTCTTCACTGTTTTACCGACCCTGGAAGGGTTTGAAAACTGAAATTCACTCCCCTTTCTTTCCCTCAACGAGGGAGAAATGAACTCCTAAGGAGCTCAATATCCGTCAACCAAGGTTCTGTGATAAAAACATGTTTTCAGGAGTTGGGCGTAGAACCCTTGCTGTCTTCCCGCAAAAATTTTTGGATGGTTCAACTTTTTATTTGTGCTGAGCAATAACTTTTGGCAAGGGCTACGGTCTTTTTCGGTTCGTCCGAAATTTAATTATAAGAACAGTGCCCAGGCGGGAACCCGGGCTGGGACGATTAAATAAAAAGACTTTCTTTGCTTCGACCTTTAACCAATAAAAATCGTTGGCTGATTACTACATATCTACGTGATTTTAAACTGGATGACTCTTCCGTAGCCAAAATAATTTAAGCTGTATCTGGAACTAAAACAACAAGTTCGAGCCAAAGCTAAGGATTGCCGTTAAGATTTTTCTTAAGATAGATCATAAATCCCTCAGGACTCTGTCTCGAGCTTCAGAGGAGGACAATCTATGCCAAGTTCCTCTTGATAAAACTCCTTTAGATCCTCCTCGAAAGCATCAAGTACTTCCTGAGCTTCGTCTTTGGACTCAACGTCTTTAACCCTGAGGTACGTATTATTCAGTTGTTCTTCCTTTTCTAAACCGTGTTTTTCGATTATTTCATTTTGCTTTTTCTTTAATTTTTTGTGGGCCTTCTCCTTGCGACCAAATGGCCAGAAGGAAGAGGTGTATTTTTCTATTGCCGCGTCGATTCCGGGTCCATTCCGCCTTAGATGATCGGACTTTACTTTGAATTCGATATCCATCCTTCCACCTCCTGAAAATAGAGATTCGGAAATAAATCTTTCGATTTACACTTTTAGATAGATTAAATGAAGAACTAGATCCAACTTCCAAACTCTAATTAATATTAATTAATCATCTATTTCAATCTAATATTCATTCGGATTTTAACAGGATTTAAAGATTTTTCCAACTTTTGTGAAGATACCGTCAGAATCTACCGCCCCTAGATTTTGAATTTCCCACCCCCATTCTTTCTTTCCCCAGTGAAGGGGAAATGAACTCCTAAGTAACCTTCTACAAGTAAACCTGGATGTTGTAACATAAACCCCGATACAGCTAAATCATCTACGGCCGCTGCTATTGCTATTTACGATGAGTATTACTGTTGGAATTAGACTGGAGAATCAAACTGTTTTTGCTTCAAAATTGAGGTTCTAATATAATCCGGCTGAGAGGTCACAAGAACTCAGTTCTTTTACTTCTGCCGTACTTGAGTATCCACCTGCGGTAAGTGATTTCTCCAGCTTATATGGCAACTGTTTTAATTTTATAAGTTTGGACATAGATTAAACTCCGTCAGCCAGATAAGCTGAAAAA
>CAZYPS010000024.1:0-4700 GCA_964649445.1 uncultured Thermotogae bacterium
CGCTTTATTTTCTCTCCCTCTCGATATTCATGTTCGGTCGCCCGACCCGCGGAGAGGCTTAAATCGACCGGTTCGAACTCGGACCGTGCCGCGTTCTCTCTTATCCTTTCTAGCACCATGTCTCCTTCTTCTTCACCAGTACCTGGAAGTATTACGACTACCTCGTCTCCGCCCCAGCGGAAAACGAGATCATCTCCCCGACAGGACTTTTGAACGACCTCCGCCGCCTCGACAAGCATCCGATCACCGACCTGGTGTCCAAACGCATCGTTGACAAGTTTTAGGTTGTCTAGATCGATAAAAATAATCGTCAGCGGGTACTGGTCTTCACTCAGCGCCTCCTTCCAGCTCTGGAAAGACGATCTGTTGTAGAGATCGGTCAGGTCGTCGTGATAAGTAACGTACTCTATTTTATCTTCCGCGATCTTTCTCTCAGTTATATCGCGGCAGGCTATTATGATGTCCCTGGGGTTCTTGGAGTTCCGGGGGACCGTTTGAACTCTGTAATCTATCCATACTTCTTCGCCCCAGGGAAAGTTTATTAGCTCTTCCTCGTTTTGGACTGACACGAGGTTCTCTCCGTCTATCCCGAGCAGGGTAAACATATTAAGTTTTTCCAGTTTTCCCTCCGGCGGGTTTCCGGTCAAGCGAACCATTTCTTTGTTGTAATCGAGCACTCTCCCCTCTAAATCGCAACGAACAAGGCCGATTGGAGAATCTTCGAATAGCTGTACGTATTCTTCCTGTGCCATGTATTCCGACCGGCTCAACACGTAGGACAGAGAGGTCACAGCACCAAGAACCACAATGTAGACGGCGCTGCTATAGGAGAAATCGGTGCTAAAATACATCGAAGCAGCTATCCCTATAATGACGGCCCCGTCGAACCATTTGAGCCTGATTCTGCCCTGGAAGAGAAAGTTGACGAAAACTATCACCACCAGAATGCTCAGGGCGTAGTTAAGCTGGTATCCACTTACGTGAGCAAAGTATATCAGGTGAGAAAAAGCTCCCGAGACCGTCAGGTACATCAGGGATTCCAATTTATCTCTGGCTCGACTGCTCACGTAAGTATCGATGAGAATTGCGAGAAAGAACCCGGAGGCACCGATCCTCTGAGTAAAAGACATTGGGATTTCAGCGGAGAGGTATAACCTGTATACTAGGCCAAAAAGCAGGTAAACTACCGTTCCCGTTGCCAGTATCGCTCTAAAATACCTCAGCTGGCTTTCTTCCGATTTCGGGCCTCTGCGTGAGCGGTCTTCGTTTTTCACTAGATTAAACTCCTTCCGATCCGGTTTGCCACTATTATATTCTCCTGAAGGCGGTGCACCATTTCCAGCACCAATCTCCAGCCCCGGGAGTTATCTAGGCGTTCACCGACCTGTCGATCGTGAACTTATCCAGTAGTTGAAAGCCGGGTTTTTGAGAAGAAGTACACGCTAACGATAAACAGCAAAACGGTCAACCCTACCAAAAACCCAACATCCACCAGGATTTCACCCGGACCGCCGCCAAAGATCAAGAGAGTTCTCAGAGCGTCCGCAGCATGAGTCCAGGGAAGTACGTCATAGATTTCGAAGGTACTGCCAAACATTTGGCCCAGCGATATTTTTGGGAGAGGGAAGAACGCTCCAACAATAAAACTCAGAGGTACGGCAATTAAAGTTCCGAGATTGCTGGCGTGTTGTTCGTTTTCGGCAAAAGCCGCTATGAGTAACCCCAGAGAAACTGAAGCTACCCCTGCTATTACTGATACGACAACTGCGATAAGGAGAGAAGCAATTCCTCCGACCCAGTTGAAACCTATAAGCAGGGCAACGGCGAAAAGAATCAGGACCTGGACTACTGCCATAACGCTCCACGGGACCAGCGTGCCAAACAGGAGATCAAACGACCTCATTCTTGAAAGTTTCAGCCTCTCCAGGGTTCCAGAATCCACTTCTTCCGCCAGGGACCCAGCCACCCCGATAGCACTCATTAACAGGGCAAACACGAAGATACCTGGAGCCTGGTAATCAAATGCTGAGAGGCTCTGTGACCCGGATATACTCTCCGAATCGATTGTCAGGAACTCTCCAGATGAGGTGTATTCCGCACCAAAGTAGGACGAGGTACGTTCTCGAGCCCGATCAACGATCTCGTCTTTGAACTGGCCAAACACCCCAGAGAGAATCCCTCGAGTCCTGCCATAAGCCATGTAGCCAGGATCACCTTTAATCGTTAAACTTGCCGTCAGGTTCTCTACTTCGGGCAGACTCCTGACATTTCCGTCGCCGGAGAAATTATCCATTTCCTCCGCTGAAAAGTTATCGGGTCCGAAATTATCCCCTTCTTCAAGGGAAGCCTCGTTAAATTGGGTAATAACCATTTCTCCAACTCTACCGGTAACTTCCCTTCTAACCGTACTTTTTATCAGCTGGTGGACCGAATCGGAAAAGTTCGGAGGTATGGAGACTACCGCGGCAACGTCTCTGTCTTTAAGCATGGCTTCACCTTCTTCTGCTCCAACCTGCTCGACTTCGAACAGAGGCACATCGCTGTCTTCGAAAGTTAAACGCCCCAGCGTATCAACCAGCTCTTCTCCAAAGTTCCTCTTTTTCTCGGGTTCACCGGAAAGAGAAATTACCGCTCCTCGATCCTGATTTACTACTCCTATCCTGTAAGACGAATTGTCACCCTGTCCCCCGCTGAAGGCAAAACCGAATACCAGCATGAAGATTGCAGGAAAGGCAAGGATAAATGCCAATCCTCGTCTATCACGAAATATCTCTTTCAGGCCCTTGATGGATACGTGAATAAATTTCACGATTCCAACCTCCTTCCCGTCAGGTGGATAAATACGTCCTCCAGGGTATTCGTACGACTAATTGAAACGTCGGATATCTCAAATCCAATCTCTTCTATCTTTTCCGTCAACTCAGCCATTTTGCCTACCGCATCCATAACCCTTAGTACGAGGTTGTCGTTTATCTCGTTAACCTCAAGAACTTCTTCCATACCCTCGATTGCTTCCAGCGCTTCCTCGTTTCGTTCCTCATCCGTCAACTCGATTGTTATCGAATCCCCTTCACCTACGCTTTTTTTGAGGTTTTCCGGCGTGTCAACCACCAGTAGTTTCCCTCTGTCTATAATTGCCACCCTGTCGCTCAACCTGTCCGCCTCTTCCATCAGGTGAGTTGTAAGGATTATGCATTTGCCCTCTTTCTGTTTAAGCTTTTTAATATAATCCCAGAGGGAGTACCTGGATTGGGGATCCAGCCCAGCCGACGGTTCGTCCAGCACCACAATATCCGGCTCGTGAACAATGCTCATTCCCAGATTTAATCTTCTCTTCATTCCCCCTGATAGTTCGGAAGCGGGACTATCCCTTTTCTCGGCCAGCTGGAGGTCCTTAAGGATCCTCTCTACTCTTTGCTTCAATTCATCCGACGGAATATCGTACATCTTACCCATGAAGTAAACGTTCTCGTAGCTTGTAAGTTCCTCCCACAAAACTACATCCTGAGGGCAAATCCCGACGTTCTCATTCGGCTTCCCGTCAGTTTTTCCTCCGATTCGGGCCCGGCCTTCCGTTGGTGAAATCAACCCTACCATCATCCTTATGGAGGTAGTTTTGCCCGCGCCATTTGGTCCGAGGAATCCGAAAATCTCATTTTCTTTTATTTTTAGATCAAGTCCGTCGACTGCAGTAAAATCTCCGAACTTCTTCGTAAGATTCTCAGTCTCAATTAAATAATTGCCGGAATTCATAATTCCTCCTTATAACCACTGAACCAGCTTATTTCGGAAAAGCGCTGATTGACCGCCGGGACCTTCATAGCAAAAGGACATTCCCATTCCTTATGTTTTTCAACTTATTCCGAGTTTTTTGAATCGGTTGATGGATAAATTGTGCCAAAAATCTACTCAGAAACAACAGCTTATCCGGTTAAATATGCTACGAGCTAAAACACTAACAACGAAGAGAGGGGGTGCCTGTAAATTAAACTAACAAACATATTTGTAACCACCCCGGTAAGAGTCAACGAAATTTCCAGTTGATGACATCATTAAGCAGCTTCGATCAAGTTTGTTCCTGAATTGTCCGGTTGTATATCGTGTTAGCTGAAAAGATTAGGATGCTCCTGAAAGTATAAAACCGAAAATTGGCCCAGTGGGTGAGATTAAGTTTCTCCAGCGGAATTGACTTTCTTTTGTATTCTATTCTAGAAGTTTGTTTTAAATGAGATAATCGCTCAACTTAAGTTACACTCAAGTCTTTCACCATTACAGTCAACGGATTATGATTTTGTCTGCAATAGTTACAACCCAGTGAGGTCTCTTACCGATAAGGAAATAAGTTAAGGTAAACGATAGCCGGCCGGTTGTTTCTAACTCGTCGTTGGAATAGAGCATCCAATCCGGGAGAGCTCCCACGCCCCCCGGAAGTATTTAGTGGTACAACAGCAGCTCGGGTGCAGGGACCCAGGCTGCTGTTGAAATCAGACCAATTGGTAGATCACACTTACCGGATAATCAGGGTTTACTACTCCTAGTAGCATGGAACTCTAAAGAGTTCCGCTACGATTATAGTTCATACTTCACGGAAGCCGGGGTTTTCGTACCCCGGGTTATACTTAGGTCTAACTGTAGATAAATTGCCTTTGGTAATACCTGGGGAAGATCAACCGAAGGAAAAATAACTACACTTTCACCAA
>CAZYPS010000024.1:4800-17122 GCA_964649445.1 uncultured Thermotogae bacterium
CTTATTTATTTTGAAGTTAAACTTGACTCTCGTTATAATGAATACAATCACGTAAACAAAGACAAAAAATCGAGGGGGTGTTTTTGGTGAATATCAATTCGTTTGATGGAAAATTGTCGATTTCCGCACTCAAATTACCAGTAATTATTTGCCTTTTGTTCATGCTTTTAGCAGTTAATTTCTCCACTTATGCTGACGAAACTAGGGAGAGCGATCTGGCAATAATTCAAGTAATAAATGAAGGCCCTCACGAGACGGTTTTAATCGTCAATTTAACGAGAGAAAAGATTGATCTTTGCGGCTACCTTTTGAAAGCTGAAAATACGGGACTGACGTTTGATTTCGCGAATCAAGCCGACTGTAAAGCCACTTTAGCTCCACTCAGCGTGATTCGCGTTCACAGCGGCACCGGTTCCAGCGAGTACTACGCCAGCTGGAATGATATTCCCTGGTCCCAGAAAGAGGTATGGAACGACGAGTCCGATAAAGCAACTCTCGTCGATCCCGACGGAAACGTGGTCTCCAGTTACAGCTACGGTTCCGACTACGAATAAGCTTTTGAGAAAACTGGTTCGGTTATTTCCATTACCGGATTTTCACTCTAATAGCGTTGCCATGAATCGATCCGGAATTGATCATCCGGGTCGATTTTTTCTTATTACTTGAATTCTAAGCCCTACCATAACTTAACTCCTGTTGAATATAATGAATAAAGAACAGTTGAATGGACCTGTTTGATCTTAATATTAACCTCCCAACAATTTTACCTTCTTTCTGCATCCGGCAAGGTGGTAAACTACGGCGTTTAAATATACTATTAATTGGAAGTTTTTTCTTTATGGGGGTAGAATTAGAATGCTAAAACAATTTGTCGATGTTGCTTTCACTCTCCTTGTCGTAACTCTGCTGATCAACCTAATAGGATTGCCGGCTTTTGCGGCCGAAGAAAAACCAGAAAAAGCTGACACACCACTTCTCGATCAGCGAGAATATAAAAATGTAAAAACTGCTACGTTTGCTCTGGGCTGTTTCTGGGGTGGGGATGCTCGATATGGTGCAGTACCGGGAGTCGTTAGAACCCGTGTTGGTTACGCCGGAGGAGCTAAAGAAAATCCAACTTACCACGATCTTGGTAACCATACTGAATCCATCCAAGTCGAATTTAACCCGGAAACCGTGTCATACGAAGAACTGGTTGAAATTTTCTGGGAGAGTCACGATCCTTACTCACGAACTAGAAGAACGCAGTACGCCAATATACTCTTCTACCATAATGACCACCAGAAAAATGTCGCCGAAAGGAAGAAAAGGGAACTGGCTGAAGAAAGCGATAAAAAAATTCGGACCAGTATCAGTCCGATAGAGGAATTTTATCCGGCCGAGGCTTACCATCAGAAGTATCAATTAAGACAGAATAGTCCTTTTATCGATAACTTGAAGGACATATATCAGGACAGTGCGAACCTTCGCGATTCGACTGCCGCCGCGAGATTAAACGGCTTTCTTGCCGGCTATGGAACTCAGGATCAGCTAGAAGATCTGACAGGGAAACTCGGTTTAACTAAAGCCGCGAGGGAAAAGCTCCTCAAAGAGTTCGGAGCGGGACGAAGTTAATAAGCCGGTTCAGCGCTAATTGCGAACTGTCGTAATGATCCCAGATATTACTGTTATCCCGCCGACTCCCTGAAGCCAGCTGATGGGCTCTCCGAGCAGCAAAAATGCCACTGAGAAAGCGACTATCGGCGTCATGTTATTAAATACAGCCGCTCTGGTTGGACCTATGGTTCGAACCGCCGTGAACCAAATAATATAACCAATTACGACAGCAAATATCGCCGAATAGATGATTACTCCCCACGAGGTAAGCGAAAGGGAAGCCCAGTTTTGAGCAATTACTTTTCTCCCGGCGAATATCCATAATCCACCCATTCCAAACACCATCGTAACAGCCGTCAATCTCAGCGGTGAGTATCGTTCAAGCAGGTCTCGTGAGAGTACTGTATATAAGGACAGAGCTAGAGCTGCCGCTAAAGTTAAAAGATCTCCTCTGGTTTGCGGCCCCCCAAAGGTGATCCTGCCCCCGCCACCGATCGTCACCAGGAATACTCCGACAAAAGCCAGAATTATGCCAAACAGGGCGTTTCTCGTGACTTCGTCTTTCTTCAATACCGCTGAGACCAGCGCCGTCCAAATCGGGGAAGTGGCTATCAACAGGGATGAGTTCCCGGCGGTCGTCAGCGAAAGTCCACTTATAAAAAATATCTGATAAATTGTGTGGCCCAGTACCCCGAGTCCCGCCATTTTTACAAGGTCTAAAAACGGCATGGCCTGCCAGCCCTCTTTTTTGGTTAGAACAACCAGAATCAATAAGGAAGCAATGGTCAGCCTCACGACGTTAAAGGCAAGAGGCGGTATCTGGGAAATTACCCACTTGACGAAACTGAAATTAAATCCCCAGATCACGATTACCAACGATAGGAGACTGTATACGATTGCTGGTTTTGTCTTTGAGGTGGACATTTTCATAGATGGTAATTCAAAGATTATAAACCAACAAGGGCAGACTGAATTTTATAACTTAAAAATCTGTACTGGAAGTTTTTTCTTTAGGAGTTTTTGATTAGTTTACCGTATTGGCTATAATTCTGACTGTGCTGGACCCTGATACAGTTTTTCAAGTTCGGGCTGGAAAATTCGTATCTCTTACGGAGAAACGGGTTCCGGCAAGTTACAATATATTGTTGCAGGATTTACAGAGGTGAATTAAATGATCGAAAAAAGAGAGTTCGGTTCGACAGGACATGAGAGTACAGTCACGCTTTTCGGAGCGGCCTCACTCAGTAAAGTTACTCAGGAAGAAGCTAACGAGACTCTCGAGGTGCTGCTCGACTACGGGGTTAACCACATTGATACCGCCGCGAGCTACGGCGACTCCGAGCTTCGCATTGGACCCTGGATGGAAGAATATAGGGACCGTTTTTTTCTCGCCACCAAAACGGGAAAAAGAAAATACGGAGCTGCAAAAGAAGAAATCCACAATTCCCTCGAAAGGTTGAGAGTTGACCAGGTGGATTTACTTCAGCTACACAACCTGATACAGCCGGACGAGTGGGATACCGTGTTTGGTGAGGATGGTGCCCTGAAAGCAGCTATCGAGGCAAAAGAGGAGGGTCTGGTTCGGTTCCTTGGGATAACCGGCCACACACTTAGAGTTCCCAAAATGCACATGAAGAGCCTTGAAGAATACGATTTCGATTCCGTTCTACTTCCGTACAACTACCCTTTGATGCAGAACGAAACTTATGCTTCTGATTTTGAAGAGCTCCTAAAAATTTGCCGCGAGAAAGGAATTGCGGTTCAGACGATAAAGTCTTTAGCCCGAAGAAGATGGCGACAAGGTGAACAGGACAGAGCAACCTGGTACAAACCAATGGAGGATCAGAAATACGTTGATCGTGCCGTAAGCTGGGTTTTCGGGAGAGACGACCTTTTCCTAAATACCGTGGGAGACATAGATTTACTTCCAAAGGTCCTGGATGCTGCAGACCGGCACGAAGAGAGACCGTCAGATGCGAAAATGGAAAGTATGACGGAGGAAAAAGAGACGGAGGCTCTATGGCCGGAATGATCGATCAAAAAGGTTTTTGAAGGTAAAAATTTTAGCACCTGCATAATTATCTCCCCAGGGGGGTACTACCATGGAAGTGAAAGATGCGATTGAAAGACGCCGGTCAGTAAGGTCTTATGAAGACAGGGACGTAGATCGCTCGACTCTGGAAGATATAATGGATTCGGTTAGATTGGCTCCTTCCGCCAGCAACAGACAGGACTGGAAGTTCGTCCTGGTAGATGAGGATTCCGTTAAGGATCAGCTGTATAAAGCTGCAAATGAGCAATCGTTCGTTCGCGAGGCACCCGTGGTAATAGCTGGAGTAGCGACGGAACCGGAAGAGAAGATGAGCTGTGAGGTGAAAGCGGGAACGGTGGATCTCACAATAGCCCTCGACCACCTGACTTTGAGGGCTGCTGAAGAGGGACTCGGGACCTGCTGGATCGGTGCCTTCGACCAGAAAAAGGTCAAAGAAATCCTCGAGATTCCGGAAGGCCACAAAGTAATAGCGCTGATGCCTCTGGGCTATCCCACGTATGACCTTACTGCGGAGAGTAAAAGGAGAAAAAAACTGGAAGAAATTATCAGCTATAACGAGTTTTAGGGATTGTCCGCTGCACTGAAAATTTAACGAGAACAAAAGAACAAAAAGGAGATGCAAGTGAATACCCAAAATCTAAGGGAACTTCTCGAAGGGTTAAGCGAAGGAAAAGTTACAGTAGAAGAAGCCATGGGCGAACTAGAGGACCTTCCATTTCAGGACCTGGATCATACCAAGATCGATAGCCATAGATCACTGCGAAGAGGAGCACCAGAAGCGATCTACTGCGAGGATAAGACCGAAAGCCAGGTCCTAGATATAATAGAAGAAATGGTCTCTGAAAATAGCGTTTTAGCCACGCGGGTTAAACCGGATATCTTGGAAAAGATAACGGAGAAATATCCCAATAGTCACACATTCCCCGAATCAAATCTAATTTTTATCGGGGAGTTTCCAGAAAGAACCGTGGGGAAAGTTACTGTAATTACTGCAGGAACTTCCGATATTCCAGTAGCCCGGAAATCTGAAGTTACCGCCCGTTCCATGGGGGTTGAAGTCGATACTATATTCGACGTAGGCGTATCCGGTCTCCACAGAGTAATAAGTGTCAGGGACGACATAGTAGAAGCAGACATGGCAATAGTAGTCGCGGGAATGGAAGGGGCGCTGCCGAGTGTAGTAGCGGGACTGGTTGATACCCCCGTAGTTGCCGTTCCCACCGACGTAGGATACGGAACGAATTTCGAAGGCATTACACCTCTTCTGGGAATGCTTAATTCCTGCGCACCCGGTATAACCGTTGTCAATGTCGGAGATGGATACGGAGCGGGGTACTTTGCGGCCGCTACGATTAATAAACTTAAGGATACTTCCAACTCCACATCTAAAGACTCCAGGGAGTCAAGTCCTTAACTATGGCCACCGACAAAACCGATATCTTGTTGATTGAACCCACCTCGGGTATAAGCGGAGACATGTTTCTCGCCAGTCTGCTGGACCTCGGACTCGAAAGTGACTGGCTGATGGATACCATCCACGAAGTCCTTCCCGGCGATTCTGGCGTAAGAATTTGGGAAGAATCTAAAGATGGAATTTCTGGAACCCGGTTCAAAGTCAAGAATGGCGACGAACTCGACCGGAGAAACTTAGACGATATCACCAAACTTATTGCTGGCTCTTCTCTGACCAAAGAGGTAAAAGAACAGTCAATTACCATGTTCGAACTACTGGCAGAGGTAGAGGCAGATATTCATGGCGTAAGTCCGGGGGAAGTCCACTTTCACGAAGTGGGAGCTGTTGACTCAATAGCAGACGTCGTCGGAGCTGCAGCGGGTGTCTGGAAAATTAATCCCGAGAGGGTTTTTTCAACTTCTGTAAACCTCGGGAGTGGCACAGTGAAAACGGACCACGGAGAATTACCCGTACCTGCCCCGGCAACCACCGAACTTCTCCGGAGGTGCGAAGCATCAACGTATTCCACTGATGCAGGGCTGGAACTGACGACTCCTACCGGTGCCCTCATCCTTGCCACCTTCGTGGACGAATTTACCCGACCGCCAATGAAATTTCGGAGCATTGGATACGGTCTCGGCTCCTATGGGTTAAAGAACCAGGGAAATTTTCTCCGCTCTACACTTGGATCCAGCGAAACTGAGTTAACTACCCAGGATGGCAATCACGAAATCGTCCTCGAAACAAATATCGACGACATGAACCCGGAACTTTACCCCACAGTTGAAGAGAAGCTATTTGAAGCGGGAGCACATGACGTATTCAAAACCCCTGTCCAGATGAAAAAGAATCGACCCGGCATAAAACTGACTGTTATTTGTGATAAAAAGAAAGAGTCAAACCTGGCCAAAATAATTTTCCAGGAGACGACTACATTGGGAATAAGAACACACGGAGTAGAACGGTGGAAACTTGATAGGGAAATAAAAAGCGTGGAGACGGAATTCGGGCCCATTAAAATAAAAGTCGGTTACCTGGACGGTGAACCTGTGAACTTCTCTCCTGAATTCGAGTCCTGTAAGCGTTTGGCAGAAGAAAACGACAAGCCATTGAAAGACATTTACCAAGCGGCTCTTAAAAAAGCCAGCAGTCTAACATAGACCGGGTATCGCCGTTCTACGGTAAATAAATCGCCCGTAACAGTTAGCCAAAGTCAAAAATCCGGGTTCGACTTCTGCACAAGACTTTTTCGACTATTATTTGAAATACCTTGAACTCTTCCAAAGCTATGTAAAGAAATCGCTCGAAATGCGCTATCCCATCTACGGGGCGGGGCATTACGCATTACTCGTAGCTTTGTCACCGCAATTTCAACTAACTAACAAACTTTCGGATTCTTCCCCGACCACAGGTCGTTATTCTCCCTAGGTCAATAAATAATTTGGTTAGAAAAAATAAGGTAGGGGTATTAAAAAGCTGCCATTATTGAGATTAGTCAGGTTTGGTCACCTCAACCTGGCTCCAGAATGGCTCGTAACTCTCGTTGTTTACCTCTAATTCCACGTCCGTGCTCTCTCCACTTCCGTCTATGAAGAAATCCCCGTAAAAGTATTTTCCTCGCTCGTATCCTCTGGACTCCCCGTCGTCGTGATAGATAGGCACTCGAACTTTCTTTTTGCCCTTCGGACCCGGGTTAATTTTGATCTTTAGTTTATCCTGCAACTCTCCCGTGTGCTGAACCGGTGACGTATATGGTATGCCTTTTCCTTCTCTAATGAATATTGGCATTACGTCGAGAGGCGCCTCCAAAATATTATATCCGCTTTCGAGCTGGTCTCCCGTCCACCAATCAAGCCAGGAAATCTCACGATCACCATCTTCGTAAGGTAAATAGACCAACCGTCTCCTGGAGTTCCTTTCCAGCACCGGAGCAACGAGCATGCTATTACCTACAAGGAACTGATCGGGCACGGAATAAGCCTCCTCATCTTCGGGGAATTCCAGAAAAAGCGGTCTCATGATCGGAATTCCGGTTTTGTGAGTATGGTAAAATTCGGTGTAGATAAAAGGTAAAAGACTGTAGCGGAGAGAGATATATTTTCTGTTTATCTTCTCGTATTTTTCGCCAAACGACCACGGTTCCTGCGCTACCGTTCCCAGACTCGAATGATTCCGGTAGAAAGGCATTACAGATCCGAGCTGAATCCACCGAGTTAAAAGCTCAGGTTCTGCGTCACCGCTGAAACCACCAATATCAGGTCCCACGAAGGGTAGACCTGACAACCCGAGATTCAGGCACATGTAAATTGACATTCTCATGTGCTCCCAGGTGGAGGAGTTATCTCCAGTCCACTTGGCGGCGTATTTTTGTATCCCGGAAAAACCCGACCTCGTCAGGATAAATGGTCTTTCGTTTGGTCTTTTTCGTCTGAAAGCCCGTTCCGTCGCCATTGCTTCATATAGAGCATATAGATTGTGAACTTTTCCATGGTCGATCTTCTCCCCCTCGTCGCTTCTATGGACCATGGAATTAGTATTGTCCTCCCATAAATTCATAAGTCGTTGTTTTGCTTCAATATTCAGATGCTCTCCAACGGAAATTCTTTCCTCGAGTTCCGAAGCAATACTCTTAATCCCCTTTTTTTCGAAGAAGACCGCCGGCTCATTCATATCATTCCAGATACCATCCACACCCTGTTCCAGAAGCTTTTCGTTTTGATCCGCCCACCAGTCCCGAACGTCTTTTCTGATGAAGTCGGGAAACACGCAAAATCCCGGCCAGACGGAACCGGAAAAATCACCTCCATCTTTATCTTTCACGAAGTAATCGTTCTCTTTCCCCGAATCGTAAACTTCGTATCCTTCTTCTTCCTTGATTCCGGGATCGACGATATTCACTACTCGATAGTTCATTTCGTGGAGCTGGCCGATTAGAGATTCGGGCTCGGGGAACCGGTCCTCATTCCAGGTAAAATCTTTGCTGGAATTCATGTGCTGAATATCAAAATAAAGAGCATCGCACGGTATCTCCCTCTGGCGAAATTCTTTAGCCAGTTTTAGCGCTTCTTTCCTGCCATCGGGGACACCATATTTCGAATGATGATAACCCAGGGCCCACTTTGGCGGGAACAGTGGCTTGCCGGTCAGCCCTGTATAACCCTTAACAACCTGTTTTATTTCCTCTCCGGCAATTAAATAAAGCGTCGCTTTCGAGGAATGGACGGTGATCCCCACACCGTCCATTCTCTCTCCATTTTTTACATTGAACTTACTCCTTTCAGCCTGGTGGAGGAAAACTCCAAGGGAACTATTATTTTGGTCACTACCTTCCCCTTGAACTATGTAGAACGGTATCGAGGAATACAGTGGATCCTCATTGTGAGTGTAAAATCCGTTAGTATCGCGGTTCCACATCTCGTACTCTCTTCCGCTCTTTTCAAGGTAGCCAGTTTTCTCTCCCAGTCCAAAAACCCTCGAATCATCGGCTAACTTATGTACCAGTCGTAACCATTGTCCACCATCTTGCCCCTCAGCCAGGTCAGGAGTAACTTGAGTTAATTCGGCAAACTCCGCAACCGGAGATCCGGAAGACTCCACGGTGAAACCGTCAGATGTTCTACTCAACTCCCAGCTGGCTTCACTGCCTTTATCTTCTACCTCTACTGGAGGGATAAGTTCATTTCCATAATTCTCCCCGGACCGCGTGGAAACGCTCAATCTCGAGATTTTCCGATCCAGCCCTTCCAGCTCCAGCTTTAGATTATCTCCATGTGTTACACTCATAATTTTTTATCTTTCCTCCTGAGTGACGGGGATTTGAGCCGAAATACCCCCCTGGTTATGTCCTGACCTGATAACAGCTATTCGAATGTTGGTCCGGATCAAAACGAAAAAAAATCGAGAACCCCGCCCCAAAAGGTACGGGGCTTATAGATAACGTACTTAACTACTGACTTTGATCCTTTACAGAAGAAGACCCAGCAGTCAATCGAGGACACTTCCCAACGTATACCTTTATAAGAAATAAACGAATAGATAATCACCCGGTATTACTAAGGATTGTTTGCTCGATTGACTGCTGAACTAAAAAGGATGGCAACCAGAAATCCAATAGGCAGGGTCATAATCCGGCCTCCTTGCAAATTATTAAAGTGTGGTTCCTAAGAGTTTAAAAGAGCAAAGAAATATTTTTGACACAGGATATGGTCAAAAATTGTATCAGGATTATTGAAGTTGCCAGAGATGGTCACTAGCTCTTCCGGGAAAACAAATCCTCGTACTTCTTGTAACCCCGTTCTTCTAACATATCAACCGGAATAAACTCAAGCGCAGCGGAATTTACGCAGTATCTTCTTCCCGTAGGTTCGGGGCCATCATCAAATACGTGACCAAGGTGAGAATCGGCGTGTTTACTCCTAACTTCGGTCCTAGTCATTCCCTGGCTTACATCCTTGACCTCGATGACGTTAGACGGTTCCAGCGGTCTGGTAAAACTTGGCCAGCCGGACCCGGATTCAAACTTATCGGTTGAACTGAAGAGAGGCTCGCCCGAAACTATGTCAACGTAAATTCCTTCTTTCTTGTTGTCGTAATATTCGTTCTGGAAAGCCTTTTCAGTTCCGTTCTCCTGAGTTATTTCATACTGAAGCGGGGTTAGTTCCCGTTTCAGTTCATCGTCACTCGGTTTTTCGAAATCATCGTACCCCTTGCTGGAATCTTCGGATGCATCATCATCCTCTTTCCAGGTCTTTTTTATAAAATCCTCCCTCCCGGATAATTTTTTATACGATTCATAGTGATCGGGGTTTTTCTCGGAATAATCCTGGTGGTATTTCTCGGCGGGGTAGAACTCCTGGGCAGGCAGGATTTCCGTAACTATGGGATCGTCAAACTTTCCGGATTCCTCCAATTGCCGTTTAGATCCTTCGGCGGTCCTCTTTTGGTCATCGTTCTGATAGAAAATTGCCGTCTCGTATTGAGACCCCCTATCCGCGAACTGTCCGCCGGGATCGGTAGGGTCAATATGCTTCCAATAAACATCTAGTATCTCCTTGAAGGTTATTTCTCCCGGGTCAAAATATATTTCTACCGCTTCGTAATGACCTGTATTACCGGAGGATACCTCCTCGTAACTGGGGTCTACTTCATCTCCTCCCGTGTAACCGGCAACTACTTCTTCAACCCCATCAAGCGTGACGAACGGAGGTTCCATACACCAGAAGCAGCCTCCGGCGAGCGTGGCTTTGTTCAATCGCTCTGTATTTAGTTCTTCTGTCATTATTTCATCACTCCTCTCCGTCGGGTTGGATCTGTAACTTTCATTAAATAAATTTTTAACCAATAATCCACCGATCAGCAAAGAAATCACGATGAGGATTCCGAGGTAGTTTCCAGAAATAAGCCTTTACCTCCATACTCTTTCCGAACTAGTTGCTATTTTCTGTAAATACTCTATATTATTTATACTCCCTTGGTTTGCGGTTTTCCACTTTGTTAGCTAAATTGAAAGGACGTTCCGACCTAATTCCTTCGGTTGAATCTTGAAAGACTGGCGGGTGATCCTATCATTAGAGAGGTCATTTAGGAGGTCAAAATGCACGATATAAATTTAGAAGATGGAGATATATTAGCGAAACAGAAGAAATTAGCCAAAAAGAACGAAGACAAGCTATCCCTCCACGACGTAAAAGCGATAAACGTGATGGGAGCTATCGGAAGCGGGAAGACAGCCCTGATAGAGGCTATCCAGGAAAAAGTAAGCGGTAAAGTAAAGCTGGGCGCGGTCGCTGGCGACGTAGCAGGAACCGATGACTACGAGAGATTCGATCGGGCCGGGATAACCGCTTATAACTTGAATACCCATTCTGACTGCCACCTGGACGCCCATTTAGTAGATCACTCGCTGGAAAATATGCCGCTGGACGAACTGGATTACCTATTCGTGGAAAACGTCGGTAACCTGGTTTGTCCCGCCGACTTCCCTCTGGGTACTGACAGGGAAATTGTCGTAATTTCCGTGACGGAGGGCGAAGACATGGTAAGAAAGCATCCGAAAATATTCTCCCAATCCGATCTCGTGGTAATCAACAAGGTTGATCTTTCCGACGCCATAGGAGTAGATCCGGAAAAGCCCCTAGCGGACTATAAAGAAATAAATCCGAACGGCGAAGCTATTTTCACCTCCGTCCCAGAGGGCAAAGGAATTGATGAGTTGATTTCCGCGCTGGATATATTGGAAAATTAGCGTCATTCACGGATAATGCACGAATACTCCATAGCAAGAGAACTCGTAGATACTCTTACGGACCAGGTTGACGAGGATAAACTAGCTCGGACCAAAAAAATCCACCTGAAACTGGGAGAATTACGGGTAATTTCCAGGGAGTCTCTCTCTCAGGCTTTTAAGCTTGTAACCGAGGACACGATTCTGGACGGTGCCGAACTGAAATTCGAAGATGTTTCGCTAGAAGCCAGGTGCAAGGAATGTGGATTCGAAGGCAAGGTCAATTACGATAACGATCTATCGCTCCACTTTTCCGTTCCGGTGCTCTCCTGTCCTGAGTGCGGCAGTTCCGTGGAAATAGTTAGTGGTAACGAGCTATCTGTAAAAAGCCTTACAGTGAATGATTTCAATTCAGATGACTGACGTAAAAGCTCGTAGAGTTAAGGTTACCGGAGTTGTTCAGGCTGTGGGGTTTCGCCCGTTTGTCTATAGAATCGCCTCGGATAACCATCTCAGGGGGTGGGTCAAGAACCTGGGCGATGCCGGTGTTGCCGTATTCCTCCAGGGGAGGAAATCCGATATCGATTGTTTTCTGGAGGACCTCGAAAGTAAGAACCCGCCTCTCGCCCGAATTGATGAGATAAACTCCGAGCCCGCTAATCCGGACGATTCGCTGGAAGAATTCACCATAAAGAAGTCTAGTGCGGGCTCGTCCGGTTCGGGAACCATTCCGCCCGATATAGCGACCTGCGACGACTGCCTCGATGACGTCTTCGGTGATTCCAGGTATGAGGGTTACTGGGCGACTTCCTGCGTGAACTGTGGACCCAGGTTTTCTGTAATCCGGGAACTCCCCTACGATAGGGACAAAACGTCGATGGATGAGTTTCCTATGTGCGACGATTGTCACGAGGAATATACCGATCCGCTGGACCGTCGCTATCACGCACAGACCATCGCATGCCCTAAATGTGGCCCCGAGTTATGGTACGAATCC
>CAZYPS010000024.1:17222-20828 GCA_964649445.1 uncultured Thermotogae bacterium
GGGCTTCACAACCTGGGAATTATGCTCCCTTATACGGCTCTGCACCATATTATTTTTTCCAAACTGGAGTTTCCTCTCGTTATGACCAGCGCCAATATACCCGGCCAGCCGATGTTGATCGAGAATACAAGGATAAGGCAAGAGCTAAAAGGAGTCGTTGACGGGTTTCTCCTGCACGACCGGGAAATTGTTTCTCGGATTGACGATTCGGTGATCCGCTTTTCGGGGGGCAGGCGAAAATTCATCAGGAGGTCACGCGGTTGGGTGCCCGAACCTATTGAAGTCGACCTGGGCGATATTCCTTTACTGGCAGTTGGAGCCGAACAGGATAACGTGATCGGTCTCTACAGAAAGGGGGATGTTTTCCTTTCACAGTATCTTGGTGATACCGAAGGTCCGGAGGATCTCGAATTTCTCGAGTCCGCTCTTCATAGATTACTGAAACTTACTGGCTCCAGTCGGCCCGAGATTGTAGCTCACGACCTACATCCGAGGTTCATTACCACGGAAAAGGCTGAGGATTGGGGAGAGACGGGAGTCCCGATCCAGCACCATAAGGCACACGTAGGTTCGCTGCTTGCCGAACACGGACACTCCGAAGTAGTCGCAATCGTGGCCGATGGAGTCGGCCTGGGACAGGACGGAAAAATCCGGGGCGGTGAAGTATTAAAAAGAACTGAAGCCGGTTTTAGCCGACTGGGCTCGCTCTCACCGGCTTATATGCCCGGGGGAGATATTTCTACCCAACACCCGGCTCGAATGGTCGCCGGGATACTCTATCCCCTGGTAGAACTAGGAGAAATGGAGAATTTCGAAGCCTACCTTTCGAACCTAAATCTCGAGTTCCCGAAGGGCTCACTTGAACTTGAGATAACATTGAACCAACTTGAAAATGGGATTAATTCTCCCGTTACCACCAGCGCGGGCCGATTTCTCGACGCCGTAAGCGCCCTCCTCGGCTTATGCAGCGAACGGTCCTACGAAGGTGAGCCAGCGATGAAACTGGAATCCCTGGCCAGGAATGGTGAAGTAACAAAAATAGATCTCCCCGTTATCAGGGAGAAAGGTATACCGGTTCTGGACCAGTCCAGGATTCTTCGGGATTTGATAAATTTAACTGACACCTTGAAGCCGGAAGATATAGCCGCTACTGCTCAGTGGGCACTGGCTAAAGGGTTAACCAACCTCGCTGTAAAAGGTGCAAAGAGGGCAGATCTCAATGTAATAGGGTTCTCGGGAGGAGTAGCTTTCAACGACGCGATCTCAAGGATAATTGAAGAAACGGTCCTGGAGAGTGGACTTAACTACATAACGAACGAAATCGTTCCTCCGGGAGACGGAGGAATAGCCCTCGGCCAGCTATGGATAGCAGGTAATAGTAGAAAAGACTGATCTTGGAGGTTTTATGGGATTTTATTCTGAAGAAACGACCTCGATAATAGTTCTGTTGATCGGCCTCATGGCCCTCGTTCTGACGGATTTTGCCGCGCTGCCGACTGTCTTCCTCGTAGCTACCTCACTTATCGTCTTCTTCTACCTGATCTGGCTCAGAAGTAGTTACCTCGACGAGCCCGATGATACAATGATCGGTTTTATTCCCGGCCATTACCTTCTGTTATTTGCTTTCATCTTACGGGGTACAACTCAACCAGTAATTTTGCTGCTGTGGTCCCTGCTTGTACTGGGGACTCTTGGTTATGATTTTACCACTAATTCCGAAGCTAAACTGGTCTCTACTAAGTTGACAACGATGTTCTTATATTGCATTATTTGGTGTATAATTATCTTCCTATTCCAGAGGCTAATAATCAACGGATTAGAGCTTGTCGATACGGCTGCACTAATGACGAGATTGGGGCTGGCAGCCGGTGGGCTAATATGGATAGGAATTGGATTATTTAGAATCAATAGAAGTTATACTTAAAGGAGGTCTTAAATCGCATGGAAGGTGCCACTTCTTTAATAATTCTGCTCGTTGTTTTTGGAGGAATTTTTTATTTCCTCTTGATCCGGCCACAAAGGAAAAAGCAACAGCAACACGAGGATTTAGTCAATAATCTGAAGAGCGGTGACCAGGTAATTACCGCCGGGGGAATACACGGTGACGTAACTGAAGTGATGGAGGAAGATATTTTAATTGAAGTAGAAGACGGAACTATACTGAAAATACAGCAGGATAGCGTGGTTGAAATGAAGTCGAACGCTGAAGAATCCGAAGGCAAGGTTGAGGAAGCTACCAAGGAAGATATCTCATGAATTTAAGTAACCTTGGCGAAAATACTCTACTGAAAGCAGGTATTATTCTGCTGATTTTCGGCCTGGCAATATTCTTCCTTTATCCTTTCTATCCGGTTGATGATGTCGTGAATCTGGGTCTGGACCTGAAGGGTGGTACCAGAATAGTCCTGGAAGCAGAAGGCATAGATGATATGAGTCCGGATGAAAGGGACAGGACGATAGAAAGGATTGTAACGATCCTGACGAACCGGGTAAACCAGTACGGGTTAACGGAACCGACGATACGTCCCCTAGGGGACAAGAGAGTGGAAGTGGAGTTGCCGGGCACGACGGATCCGGAAGTAGCACGAAGGTTGATTGGGAGAACTGCACTCCTCGAATTCCAGAAGGTAGTAGATTCGGGTTCCCCGGGTACTAGCCTTTCTCCCAATGACCTGTCTCAGGAGGTAATCTACGGGCGAAAACAGGATAACGGCGAGAGAGCACCCTATCTCGTGCAAAAGACGCCTTTAATGACGGGTAAAGTACTTAAAAACGCCGAAGTAAAAACAAGCCAGAGTGCGGAAAACCCGATCTTCGTCGCGCTTCAATTTAATAACGAGGGGGCACAGAAATTCGCCGACGTAATTACCAGCCTGGAACCAAATCAGGATAGAATAGCCATCGTACTTGATAACGTAGTCCAGTCCGCTCCAGTCATCAGTCAGGGTATCTGGGACAGTGCCCAGAACAGTAATTCAATTGACAGGGCGACAATAGAAGGCGACTTTACCGCTGACGAAGCAAAACGACTGGCAGTAGTGCTCCGTGCTGGTGCATTACCAGTAGAAGTAAACGAAATTCAGAAAAAGACGGTCGGGCCAACTCTGGGTCAGGACGCGATCAGAGCTGGAATTACGACAATTCTCGTCGGTTTCCTGCTCGTCCTGCTCTTTATGCCTTTGAGATATCGATGGCTAGGTGTTATCGCTGACTTAGCGCTAATCTATAACATGCTCATAATGTTCTCAGCCCTCTCCCTCTTCGGAGCCACGCTGACCCTTCCGGGTATTGCCGGTGTGATACTCACAATTGGTATTTCAGTCGACGCAAACATAATTATCTTTGAGAGGATTAAAGAAGAGCTGGCAAGCGGAAAGTCTGGCGTTCCATCCATAAGGGACGGATTTAAGAAGTCTTTGTCTACGGTCATTGATGCCAATTTAACTACACTTGCAACCGCACTTATACTGATGTACTTCGGGTCCGGTCCCGTAAGAGGGTTCGCGATCACGCTGACTATCGGAATAATAGGTAGTCTGTTCTGTGCGTTATTCTTCTCCAGGTTCCTTCTGGAAGAGACCTGGTTTAAAGGAAAGGTGGCGCTCA
>CAZYPS010000024.1:20928-24067 GCA_964649445.1 uncultured Thermotogae bacterium
CAGGTGGTTGAATTGATTCAAGTGGAATTAAAAATCTTCTTTTCATTCAGGAATAGGCTGGACAATAAGAACAAAATTACCGTGGAGGTTCCTGACAACGCCACCGTGGAAAAAGTTTTAGAGAAAGTTTCCGAGAAATTCCCCGATTTTGAAGGAGAAGTATTCGAAGGACCTGGTAAAATCAGGAGATTTATCCAGTTAAGGCTAAATCAGAGGAGCGTTAATCAGCTAAACGGCCTACAAACCCCGCTGGAAGAAGGAGATAAAATTCAAATACTCCCCAAGCTCGGAGGGGGTTAACCATCAGTGGCTCGGCTTTTAGCCAAATTGTGGGCCTGTCTTAGCGGTTCAGGGAGTTTATAGGTCGAAACCTCACTAGCTAAATGGCCTGCCTGATTCAGTTCCATCTTATTACCCACGGATACGTATACTGGGTTCGCCCGATCGAAAGTTTTGACCTCCAGACCAACTCTTTTCCCGTCCAGCTCAACCGGCCTCTGCCCCCCTCCGCTCGAACCGTCCTCTACTATTTCTCCGCAGAGAAGACTTTTGGCTATTCCGATTGTCGGATGTTCCAGCACGACTCCCAGATGAGTTGCCAGTCCGGCCTTTCGAGGGTGGAGCAGTCCGTTTCCGTCTACAAATACTACCTCCGCCAACCCCCGATCTTTTCTAACCTCGGCGGATAGTTCGTTCAAAAAAGGTAGTTCCCGGAAGGCAAGATAGCCCGGTATGTAGGGAAACTTTACCCTATTTTGCCGAAAAGTATTCCTATGAATTATTTCTTTACCTCGATCATCCATCTCCACGTAAGCAGCCACAACCCCGTTCGTCCCGTAAGAAACGTCAACCCCTGCGATCGATGCAGGAGGATCAATTGGTTCCTCCTGCACCATACCTTCAAGTTTATCCTGGATCTTCCGGAGCCCTGGCAAAGGCGGATCGAGTTCGAAATCGTCGTACCGAACCTCGGAAAAGTTCTTTATATTATCGTCTTCAACTTCTATTCCTTCGGACCTCATTTTCGCTATTTTTTCTTTCTTACCACCCGACGCGCTGTATTTCCCTACTTCTCCGGACAATCGGACGACACGCCAGCAGGGATACTTCTCCGGCTTTTCGTTGTTCGCCATTACCGTACCCACAGCTCTTGCCGCTGCCCCGTCACCAAGAGCTAATGCTATATCCTTATAAGTTGTAACCTTCCCTTCAGGAATTTGAAGCAACAGCTCCAGGATGATCTTCGCTAGATCCGGAACTTCAATTAAAGCCTGTTTATCCATTCTTTATTCCCTCAAAACTAAACCCTGGCTTAGAAACGAAAATCCTCAGTATTCCCTTCTTTCGACCAGTCGGTTAAACCGATCTCGGTGAAATTTGATTGGAATGGAGCCACCGTATACTAGCTGGTCGTGGAAGAACCTGTCCCGGTAATCCCCGCCCATTATCTCCTTGACGTGGTCCTTGAGAAGACTTATCTTGTGTTTGCCGAGAAGGTAACTGAGCTGGTAGGAGGGGTTCTGGGTATATCTTTTAACCTCCGCTTCAGCTGTTTTTTCTTCCATCCCTACAGTATCGGCCATGTATTCGACACCTTCCCGGAAGGAGAATTTACCTGTACTCAACTTCACGTCGGCGATAATTCTCGCGGCTCGCCAGCGTCTATCTCTCAGTTGAACCAACCTCGCTTCTGGGGTATCGTCAAAACCGTAATCCTTCATCATTTCCTCACAATAATGAGCCCAACCCTCTATTGTCTCTGTAGCATGGGAGAGAAGACCAAACAGGTCGTCCGACTCAGCGCTCGCCGACATCTGGAGATGATGACCGGGATAACCTTCGTGAACGGTAGTATTTCTTATTGTCCAAAAGGCGAACCTGGAAAGCTCCTCTTCGTCTTCTGGCGGTGTAACCAGGTATATTCCCTCTCTATTACTGTCGTATTTTGCGGGAGGGACGTAAGCAGCAAAAGGGATTATATGTCTGAGATAGGAAGGTGTCTCCATCACGGTAATTTCCTCGTTTTCGGGAAATGTCGCGAGATTCTTTCTCTCCACGTATTCTCTTGCTTCATCAATTGCTCCTCTATACCAGGATAATGCCTTGGAAAAATCCCTGGGAGTGTTGTCTTCGACGTAATCGAGTGCGTCCTTTACGCTGTAATCTTCATTAATCCTCCGGGAATATTTCTCCATTGATTTCCGACTTTCTTCCAGGTACTTTTTCCCAAGATCCATAATCTCGTCGACGCCGTAACCAAGTTTTTGCTTCTGGAGCAATTTCTCGAACTTCCCCTTACCAATGGAAAACTCCTTCCGGGCTTCCCGGTTGATTTCTTCCAGCCAGTTTTCGAAATCGTCAAAAGATTTTCTCGCTCCTTCCACCGCCTCGTCCAGCTTGTCCTGGTCCTCCTCGTCCAGGCTACTTTCCGCTGCAGTTTTCTTCACTACTTCCAGGAGACCGGGTAATTTCTCCAGCGACTCCTGACTCATCCTGACCCATAGCTCCACGGGATCGTCAATTCGGTCCTTGCTGGACTCGAGGAATTCCGGGATTTTTTCTACCCTAGATATGGCGCTCTTCAGCCTGGTTTCTAAAGGAGCAAAGTTCCTCTTCAGAAGCGGCAATAGACTGGAACCCACCACCCTGGGTTGGTCGGGATTACTCTCCCATAACCTAAGCTCTTCCAGTTCGAAAAGGCGGAGACCGAGGATGTGTTTACCGGTTTTAAGAGAATCCTTTTCTTTTTCGTTGAGATCATCTCGGTCAATAGATTCCAGTTCCGACTGCCACTTATTGAACTTTTCGATTGTCTCTTCCTTGGACGATCTGGAACCTTCCGGAAGCTGACCGTCGTATTCGTGTAGCCCCATATTTGTCGCCATTATGGGGTTATCCTTCATCACGTAATCGAATATTTCCTCTCTCAATTCTTCAAACTCCGTTTTAGTTTCTTCGGAACTCATCAATTCCCCCTCTTTAACTTTTGTTTATATTGGGTGTTAGGATTAATTCATTAATAGCTCGCGTTAAGGAAACCAAATACTGTTAAAGCGACTCCAATTGCTACAATACCGGAACCCCACAACCTCCCGCTTCCAGCTATTTCCTGGCCAGTTGCCGATCCTGGTTTTCCGGG
>CAZYPS010000025.1:0-23900 GCA_964649445.1 uncultured Thermotogae bacterium
AATTTCCCCGCTGGGGAAATTGATCCCTGGTTTTGTCGAACGGTTTCCAAAGCTAATTTTACACACAAAATGCTACACTATGTCTTAAAAACTATCTGGAGATTTGACCCTAGTCTTTGGATCATTAACGAAGGAAGTAATTTTGGGAAAAGCACACTGGTCTCATTTCTTTTGCCAGCTCAATACTTGATTGTTTAACCCCTTAAATGCCTGCTGACGCTTACCTGGCTGCCGGGATCTAATCTATGTCCAAGATTAAAAGGTTAGATCAGTTGCCAGCCAAGCGTCAGCAGGCATATGAGATTAGGTGAGGTTATAGTCTAAGATCACATCTAGCTTTGATAAAACTGGTGAGCGAAATGAGTGGGTTATATTTAGTAGCGGTAATTAGCCCGAATACAGCAGATAACTTTTGCTGTCTCATGAGGTTCAGATTGAAAAACGGGCGACGTGAGATCCGTTGTATTTACTATTCGTCTTCTTGTTGGTCCTTCGCCCCTTCGTCCTCGTCCAGGATCTCTTCTATCCTGTTCAACCTTTCCAGGCTGCGGTCGAGTTTGAAGGTCAGCTCGGGAGTGAATCTGGGGTTCACCTGGTGGGCGAGATTGGTTTTGAAGAAACCCTCTTTGTCGTTAAACTTTTCCAGTGAATTTTCTTTCTCTTCTTCGTCCCCTATGATGTTTACGTATACGTCTGCGTATTTAAAATCGTCGCTCAATTCGACGTCCGTTACGGTCACAAATTCAAAGGCTTCGTCCCTGGTATCTTTCTCGATGATCTTCGCCAGAGCCCGCTTGAATCTTTCTTCTTTGCGCTTTTTGGCTTTACTTGCCATTATAGTACCTCTTTGGACTGTCTTTCTATTTGAAGGTTCTTCACTTTTGCAGCCTCGTTCACGATCTGGGCCATCTTTTTGTGGTTCAAATCGCTGCTTCTTGCTATATGGGCAAATCCAAGAGTGGCCGACCTCGGATCGTTTTCCCCGTCCAGCTCGTTTATCGATATATTATAGTTGTTGCGGATTCGGTGGATAAACGGTTGAAGTATCGATCGTTTCTCCTTGAGTGAGCTTGCGCCACGGACGATAAATTTTACTTTTAAGACGCCGATGCTCATCTCAAGCCCCGATAAAAGTTCAGGTTAGAAGGCCTCAACCTTCTTTTTAGTGAAGGCTTCTAACGTATCTCCCTGTTCAAAGTCTTCGAAGTCCTCTACCGAAATGCCACATTCGTAATCCTCGCCTACTTCCTTGACGTCTTCCTTGAACCTTTTCAGGCTATCTATCTGGCCTTCGTGAACTAGCTCCCCGTCCCGCCAGACCTTGATTATGGACTTGTTCGTTACTTTGCCTGAATCAACGTAGCAACCGGCAACCTGACCTGAGCCAGTTATATCGAAGACCTCTCGGACTTCGATTTCGCCGATCTTGACTTCTTCGTACTGAGGTCCTTTGACTTCCCCGATGGCTCGTTTAACGCTATCGACGAGATCGTAGATTATATTGTAAGTTTCGACAGGAATATCCAGCTGCTGTGATTTTTCTTCCGCTTTTGTTCTTATCTTGACGCCGAACCCGACGACGGCGGAATAGTTTTCCGAGGACGAAGCGAGCATTATATCGCTTTCGGATATGTCACCCACGCCTTCGTGGAGTACTTCTATTTCGATATCCTCCACTTCAATTTCGTCAAGCTCACTTTTGACCGCGTCGAGGGATCCGCGTGAGCTAGCCTTGATTACGAGATCCAGATTGTCTTTCTGTGCCTGAGCAAAGAGGTCTTCGACGGAGGGCTTTCCTTTTCGGCTTTTGATTTTCTCCTCTTCTTTCTTTTCCTGGGCTATTTTCTTAGCTTCGCCAAGATCGTCGAACCTCTCGATACTGGCGCCGGCTGGGGGTACGTCCTTCAGCCCCATGATTTCCACAGGTTTACTTGGGCCGGCTTCATCTATTTGTCCCGTTTCGTCGGAAAGCGATTTTACCCTACCGTAGGTGTTACCAACCAGTAGAGCATCTCTCGGACGGAGCGTCCCTTCCTGAATAATTGCCGTTGCCATAGGACCCATTCTTGAATCGAGGTGGCTTTCGACAATAAAGCCCTTTAATTCTCCTTCAGGGTCCCCGGTAGGATTCTCCATTTCCGAAACGAGACTCAACATGTCCAGCAACTCGTCCACGTTCTCACCTGTGAGTGCGGATAGCTGGACCATTATCGTGTCGCCACCCCACTCGTCCGGCGTAAAACCTTCTCGAGCCAGCTGGTTCATCGTTTCCTGGGGGTTGGCGTTGTTTTTGTCTATTTTGTTAATTGCCACGATCATCGGGATGTCCGCTGCTTCTATATGTGCGATGGCTTCTTTTGTCTGTTCCATTATACCGTCGTCCGCAGCTACCACGAGCACGGCGATATCAGTTGCCTGAGCCCCCCGTGACCTCATTGAAGTAAATGCTTTGTGGCCCGGAGTATCGACGAACGTAAATTTGTTTCCTTCCCAATCGATCTGGTAAGCACCGATGGACTGAGTTATGCCTCCAGCTTCTTTATTTGCTACGCGTGATTCCCTTATCGTGTCAAGCAGGGTAGTTTTCCCGTGGTCAATATGTCCCAGTACCGAGACCACCGCGGGTCTGGTAGGAGCTTCTTCCTCTTCTTCTGCCGCTTCCTCTTCCGTTTCTTCTGGTACTTCCTCTTCTTCTACCTCTTCGGGTTCCTCAGCTTCTTCCTTCTCCTCAAGTTCTCCCTCTTGCTCTTCGTAAAGGTCGAGAATAAGGTTGTATTCCTCGTCGTTTACGGTGTTTAGCGGCGTTAAATCTCCCATACCGAGTTCCTCGAGGATCCCTAGCATTTCATTGGACTCCAATCCCAGCTCGTCAGCGATTTCATAAATCCTGTGCTTTGACACTAAATTACCCCTCCAGACTCAATCCTCAAGTTAATAATATGCTTCATAAAAAACAATCACCCTTAAAATTCTCAGCCAACCGAAAATAATGAGTTGATCCTATTAATTGTAAGCCACGTCATCCTTAATTTCTTCTCAACCACTCGTCAAATTACAAAACTCCTACTATAACTGAGCTTAGTATAAGATTTGCCGGGTTAATATCCAACCTCAATCGTGAAATTATTCCTCAATAAACCTAACAAATCCTGGGCACGGGATCTCCTAATGGAGCCTCTAAAAACCTTTTACCCCCGACTGCCGTTGCCAGGATGACCTTTCCGGGCCAGTCCTGATTAACCTCTCCAATTATTCGGGCCTCCTGACCAAGAGGGTGGTCTTTCAATTCTTCTATGATTTCAAGAGCTGTTTCTTCCGTAGCTGTAATTATAGCTTTGCCTTCGTTTGCGACTTCGTAGGGACTTATCCCAATTAACTCGGCAATTCCGGACACGGCTTCTCTTAGGGGGACTGATTCTTCGTTAACTGTTATTCCCAGTTCGCTCTTATCGGCCATTTCGTTCAGAGCAGCGGCGACCCCTCCCCTCGTAGGGTCTTTCATGGCTGTAACGTTCCCGGATTTAATGGCTCTACTGAGTAGTTCATTTAGCGGAGCAATATCTGATTTTAACTCGGACTCGAAACTGAGTCCCTCCCGGTACTGCATCAGTGCCATGCCGTGATCGCCAATAGTCCCGGTAAGTATTACTTTGTCTCCCGGGTTCATTCCCGCATCGGAGATTGGCTCCTTTGCCAGTCCGATTCCCGCGGTATTTATTGTCAGACGGTCCATATCTCCTTTTTCCATGACTTTGGTATCACCGGTAATAATCGGTATTCCCGCTTCTCTGGATGAATCTTCCATTGAGCTCATCACACGGTTTAAATCGGATATTGGGAACCCTTCTTCGATGATAAGACTGGAAGTCAGGGCGACCGGATCCGCCCCCATAACGGCAAGATCGTTTACCGTGCCGCATACCGCGAGCCTCCCAATATCTCCCCCGGGAAAAAACAGCGGGTCCACTACGTGGCTGTCAGTCGTTAATACGAGAGTGTCTTCTCCCGCCAGGTCGATCGTGGCACCGTCGTCCAGCTGATCCAGCCCTATCTCCCCGGCACTCTTATTGGTGAAAGTATTTAGCACGTGTTTCTTCAGCATCTCGCCCATAGCTCGCCCTCCGGCGCCGTGCGTTAGCTGGACGGTTTCTTCTTCCTCGCCGCTCATAGCTTGGGCCTCCCCCCGTATCGATACCAGATGTTACACATCGCTTCCTCCCCGACCATGCAGGGCCCGTAAGGACTGCTCGGAGTACATTTCTCTTTGAACAACTCGCACTCTCCCGGTGTAGCCCTGGCGGTAATAACCTGGGGGCAGAGGCAATTTTCGGATGCTTCTATCCCCTCCTCGGCTTCGATTTCGAACCTCTTTCGGGCGTTCCATTCTTCGAATTTTCGGTTAAGTGTGAGGCCCGAGTCCGGAATATTACCTATCCCCCTCCAGGTAGCATCAGTTTCTTTAAAGACATCTTTAATCAATCTCTTGGATTTTGGGTTCCCTTCGTAATCAACTGCTCTCTGGTATCCGTTCTCAGCCCTTGGATCGCCAGCTGATAACTGTTTCATTATCAAAGCCAGAGTGTAAAGTATATCGAGTGGTTCGAATCCTCCGATGACTATAGGAACTCCGTAATCCCGGGCGAGTTGTTCGTAATGTTGAACACCGATAATAGTCGATACGTGACCGGGAGCTATAAACCCATCTATGTCGTTATCCGGCAGGTCGAGCAAGCTCTCCATTGCCGGAGGTATCAACTTATTGCTCGGCAGGATGCTGAAATTTTCGGGGGGATCGTCTTTGAGGACCGCGGCCGTCATGGGCGTCGTCGTCTCAAACCCAACGCTGAAAAAAACTACCCGCCTATCGGTGTTTTCGGCGATTTTTACCGCTTCACTTACGCTGTAGACCAGCCTTACATCCGCCCCTTCCGACTTTAATTCGTTTAATGATCTGGCAGTCCCCGGGACGTTCATCATGTCCCCGAAAGCCGTTACGATTGCTCCACTTTCCGCAAGCTTTATGGCAGCGTCCAGGTCCACAGTTGGGGTGACGCAGACCGGACAGCCCGGTCCTTCTCTAATATCTATCTGATCGGGAAGCAGACTCCGGATTCCGTTTTCGGTAATAGCTACCTCGTGTGTGCCACAAACGTGGACAATTTTTATCCGCCGGTCCGGAACCTGCCGATTTATGACCTGGACCAATTCTTCGGCCCGATCCCTGTCTTTGAACCTAAACTTCACGTTCTTCCTCCAGCTGTTTGTTCGTTTCTATCAGCTCGTCGAATAGAGACAGGGTTTCCTGGGCCTCTTCGGGAGAGAGTTTCTGAATGGCGAAACCGGTATGGACTAATAAATAG
The DNA here is from genome assembly GCA_964649445.1 of uncultured Thermotogae bacterium. GTDB lineage: Bacteria > Bipolaricaulota > Bipolaricaulia > M55B111 > M55B111 > JAGXLP01. The sequence goes on from CAZYPS010000025.1 coordinate 5,361, forward strand.
TCGCCTTCGGTAACGTCCTCGCTCAACGTATCGAGCCTGACCTCCTGTTCCACCCCTCCTACGTCCACGGTGGCACGCTCTTCCTCGACGGTAAGTACTTCACCGGGTATTGCAAGACACATAGGTTTAGTTCCTCCTTCAAATCAATGAATGGTAAATTATTCACCTGAGTTATTCCAGTGGGGACCGTATGGAGAGGCTCAGACGAAGATTTGCAGAATAATCTCTCCCTTGCCATACTTTTTGGGGTGATCCAGTATGTTTCTATTTAGTAAAGAGCTCGAGAGATATGTAGATGGTATTATTCATGAAGAAACTCAGATGTCGGAGATCGGGATCGATCTGACCGTTAACGGAGTGGCAAAACCGACCTCCCCTACCGAGCTCGATTTCGGCGGCAGCGAGGAGAAGTCGGGAGACCTTGAGGTAATCGAACCTGAAAAAAGGTCATCCGAAGACGACTACGGCTGGTGGAACCTGGAAGGAGGTATTTATATAATTGAGTTCAATGAGGACCTTAATGTTTCTGAGGGGCTTGGTTTTGTCGTGCCTCTGGAGAGAATGACTTCAGGAGGATCGTTTCACTCTCCAGTAATCTTCCAGGGGAAAATGGATGAAAACCCCGCTCTCCACGTAAGCTCTTCGGGTTTGAACCTTAAGGAGAACGCTCGAATAAGTCGGCTTATGGTCTGGACCTAATTGGAATGAGTCTAGCAGGATTTTGGTAAAAGTGGCCAAAAGAATTAAGAGGAAGTATTAAGTTCGGACTGGAGGAATGGTGGGAAATATTCAGTATTTACTAATTGCGTTTATCGTATTCGTCCTGGATAGGTTTAGTAAGGTACTTGCGGGGGTTGGTTACCGGGGAGGACACCCGCTGTTCTTTCGAAACGGACTTTTTTCTCTCCGATATATCAAAAATTCGGGCGGGGCGTTTGGACTCTTCCCGAGAAGAAGCTACCTGTTTATCGCGATAACGATACTTGCTATAGGTTTACTTTCTTATCTCCTTTTCTTTTCGGGGCTCCGGCAAGGGGTGACGAAAGTTGGATTGGCTCTCCTGCTCGGTGGTTCAGTGGGTAACCTGGTTGACAGAATTTTGGCCGGAGCCGTGATCGATTTTATTAAAATCTGGAAAGCTCCTATATTTAACCTTGCTGATGTTGCCATTGTCTGCGGTGCTGGACTGGTTATATTCGTGCTTGTGGGAGGTCCGGGGTTTATTGGACAATAAAATTGCGGGTAGTTTAATAGTTTTTGAGGGACTCGATGGCTCGGGAACGACGACCCAATCGGGTCTTTTAGCTGATTACCTATCTGAGAAAGGTCACTCGGTGCTTGAAGTGGAAGAGCCGGGTGGAACCTCGCTGGGACGGGCAGTCCGGGATCTGCTGCTGGAAGATAGGGGTATGGACATCAAACCATTGAGCGAGCTTTTTCTCTACGAAGTTTCCCGGTCTCAGCTCGTTCGTGAAAAAATAGGTCCCGAACTGGAAAAGGGTAGCGTTATAATTTCGGATCGATTTGCCGTTTCATCGGTTGCTTACCAGGGCTACGGTCGCGGATTACCGATTGAGGTCGTAAAGTCCTTAAACAATGTAGCCCTCAATGGAATAGAGCCTGACGCAACAATTTTTCTGGACATAGATCTGGAAGAACGGGCCAGGAGGAGTTCGGGGAATAAGCCGGATAGGATAGAAAAAGAAGCCCGGGAATTTTACAGGCGAGTCAGGGAAGGTTACCTTGAGGAAATTCGCTCAATGGAAGACGCTATTATTATAGACGGAACTTTACCGAAGGAAGAGATCGCCCGAAAAGTAATTTCCGAACTCGAGGCTGAAATCCTGTAGAAAGTGTGATTAGAGCCGAGAAAATTGGTATTATATTAAAGTGATAAATTTGAGAGATATTAACTCACTTAGGAGGTAAAATAGTGACAGATCAGGAACTTGATGTGGGAACTGACAGTCCAGCCGAAGTTGACTTCAAGTGTGCCACTGAGGATTTGATCTACGGAATGGATATAGTAAAAAGGAGTATCGGAACCGGACGGGACATGCCTATACTGTCCGGGGTAAAACTGGAAATAAGGGATGAAGAGCTCAAACTTACCTCGACGGACCTGGAGATGACCACGAGGTGCACGGTTCCGATATCGAACCTCGAAGGATCATCGACGGTTGTCCTCAAAGGGGACGTTTTGGCCAAAATAATGCAGCGAATTCCGGAGGACGGAGAGGTAAGGCTGAAGTCCGATCCGGAGGAAAACCAGAAGGTCGAGCTTTCGTCCGGACCGATTAATTTTGACCTGTTCCAGTTATCGACGGAAGATTACCCGAGCGTTGACGAGCTGCCGGAGGAACCGGTAGCCAAAATAAACGTCGACGAACTTAAAAACGCGATAAAGCAGACCACGTTTGCTGCGCTGAAGGCAAAAGAAACGACCAGGCTATCGCTGACCGGAGTTAAGTCAATATTCGATGAAGACCAGCTGAAAATGGTCGCAACGAACGGTTACAGGATGTCGGTCAAGACTATTCCCCTTACCGAGGTGGAAGAGCCGACGGACCTCCTGATAGAGTCGGGAGCCCTATCCGAGCTGGATAGAATACTTTCCGGAACGGAGTCGGACGAAGTTACTGTCTACGCGTCGAAATCGGAAGTTTTCTTCGTTTCCGACGACGTCGTATTTTCCGACAAACTTATAATGGAACAGTTTCCGGAGTACGAAGCAGTTATACCTGATGACAACGACCTGCCGCTCAAACTCGATAGAGACAGGACTCTGGAAACGCTAGCCCGGGCTGAAATTACGGCTTCCGAAGAATCAGGAGCTGTCGAGCTCAGGGCAGAAGAAGGATCTGATGGGTTGACGATGTACTCTTCTTCCCCTGAAAAAGGTGAACTTGAAGAAGTCGTCGAATTGATGGAGCCCAGCAAAGGCGACGTGGAGATTTCGTTCAAGGCGGAATTCCTGATAGACGCGTTGCGCCGGATGAGTACTGAAGAAGTAGTGCTCTGGCTGCTCGATTCGGAGACCGCGGGTTTACTGGAACCGGCTAAAGGGGATGAGGACTTCCTCTACGTCTGCATGCCAATATCGGCTGAAAGGTAGTTCTCCAGGAGTCAGTTGAATTTAGAATAATGCAGCCAGGCTGGTAGTGCCGCGGATCTATCTCTTGAGGTTTGGGTTTAAACCGGGAAGCGGACCTAGTCCAGTGCCCTTTTTGCGATATTAGCTCCTGATCTTAACGCCTCGTCGATCTGTTCCTTTTTCGGACCTCCACCCTGGGCAAAGTTGGCCGAACCCCCACCACCACCGCCAAGAACTGCCGAGGCTTCCCGGACGATTTCTCCAGCGTCGAGCACGTCCGTGAGGGACTCCGAGACCTTGCAAACTATCGAGGCGCTGTCGTCTTCGGTCGTACCCAGAATAACTACTCCATCTACTTCTCCTTCGACGTAGTCGGCTAACCGTTTTAAATCCGACCCCTCAACTTTGGGTCGAGCCGAGACCAGCTCGACTCCGTCAAGCGTTTCCGCATCCTCTATGATTTGGTCTTTTACCGTGGCCAACAACCTATCCGTCTTTCTTTCCAGTTCATCTTGCAGCGTCTCCTGCTGGGTTAATATCGATTCAAACCGCTTGACCAGGTCCGATTTTCCGGAACCGGCCAGTTCCGCCAGCTTTTCGAGTCGGTCCCGCTGGATTCTGTACTCCGAAAGGAAATTTTTTCCGGTTAGGGCTCTTATCCGTCGGATGCCCGAAGCGATGGTCTCGATCGATTGAATCGCAAAACCGCCAATTTCGCCCGTCCGATTTACGTGGGTCCCGCCGCAGAGTTCTTTGCTGAACCCTTCAACCGTTATCGTTCGGAGCTTTTCCTTGCCCCGGTATTCCTCCTCGAAATGGGCGGCTGCCCCGAGTTCTTTTGCCTTCTCGATGCTATCGACCCAGTCCTCGGAAACGGTTTTATCGCAAAGTATTACTTCATTAACCAGGTTTTCGATTTCCCGCTGTTCCTCGGCAGTGGGGATTTCGAAGTGGTTAAAATCGAATCGTAGCTCATCAGGGGCCACTTTCGATCCGGACTGTACAACGTGAGGCCCGAGAACTTTCTGAAGAGCCTGGTGAAGGAGGTGGGTACCCGTGTGATTTCGCTCCGTACTTCTCCTTTTCTCCGAAACTATTTCCGCTTCAACCCTCTCATTAACTTTTACATACCCGGATTTTACCTCCAGCTGGTGGTAATAAACGCCCTGTCTTTCCTGGACTTCGTGTACGGTGGCCTCTGTATCGTCGGTTACCAGAGTCCCGATATCGCTCACTTGACCACCCGCCTCGGCGTAAAACGGAGTTCTGTCCAGTACAGCAACTCCTTCTTCTCCTTCCGAGAGACGTTCGGCTTCTTCACCCTGGCTTATAAGGGCAAGTATGCGGGCTTCTATTCGGTCCTCTTCGTAACCAATAAAATCAGTTTCCGGTACGTCGGCGACTTCTTGTAATTCATCGGTCTCCTCCTGCTCGCTCCTGGACCGGGATCTCTGTTTTGCCATTTCCTGTTCGAATCCGTCCTCGTCCACTTCGAGGTCCTCTTCCCGAGCCAGTTCTTTCAGGAATGGTAAGGGAAGTCCATGAGTATCGTAGAGCCGAAAAGCGTCCTCGCCGGGGATTTCCGACTTTTCCTCGTCCTTCAAGTCCGAAGCCAGCCGGTAAAATAGTTGTTCTCCTTCGTTGAGTGTATTTCTATAACTCCCCTCTTCGTGGTTAATAACGTTCTCTATGAGTTCCTTTCGGTCGACGAGTTCCGGGTAAGTTCCTCCCATAGTGTCAAGAATCGGGGGTAAGGCGGAAGTCAGAAACGTCTCCTTCATACCGAGTCTGTCCCCGGCCTGGACGGCACGTCGGATAATCCGGCGGAGAACGTATCCCCGGCCTTCATTGGCGGGAATTACGCCTTCTGATATTAGAAAAGCCGCTCCTCTGAGATGGTCTGCGATTCGGTGAACGTAACTTGTTTGTTCGTCAGAGTACTCGTTAAGGCCTATTATCTCTCTTAATTCGTGGACTAACGGAGTAAAAATGTCTATTTCGAAGTCGGAATCTACTCCCTGGAGGACTGCGGCAACTCGTTCGAGTCCCATCCCTGTGTCAATATTCTGCCTTTCCAGTTCTTCCACTTCTCCCTGCCTGTCCATCTTATAGCCGGTGAAGACGAGGTTCCATAATTCGTTGAACCTGTTGCAATCACAGGCTACCCCCTCGCAATCCGGACCGCAGCCGTACTCCTCCCCCGCATCGTAAAATATCTCCGAGTCGGGACCGCAGGGGCCGGAATCTCCCACCGGACCCCACCAGTTTTCGTCCTTGCCCAGTCTGACTATTTTCCGTTCTGGTACGCCTATTTCATCTCGCCAGATGGAGTAAGCCTCGTCGTCAGTCTCGTAGACGGAAACCCAGAGGTTTTCCTCTTTAAACGAGAGAACTTCCGTTACGAATTCCCAGGCAAGTTCGATGGCTCCTTCCTTGAAGTAATCTCCGAAGGAGAAGTTTCCGAGCATTTCAAAGAATGTGTGGTGGTACCAGGTTTCGCCCACCCGCTCTATGTCGTTTGCCCGGAAGCACTTCTGGCAGGTCGTGACCCGGGTGGTTTCGGGGTCCCTCTTGCCCCAGAATATATCCTTGAATTGGACCATCCCTGCAGAGGTAAAAAGCATGGAAGGGTCGTCGGGTATCAGCCCGGACCCCTCTTTTCTAAGATGATCCTTTTTCTCGAAGTACTTTAGGTAAGCTTCTCTAAGTTCGTCCGTTGTCCACTCCATGACCTAACCTTTATCAATTGACAGTTTATGGATTACCGGACCCGTCAGTAGCTTGGGATAGAAGTCGGTCGATTTCTGAGGCATCTTTTCTCCTCTGTCGGCTACTTCCTTCACCTGATCAATTCTCGTCGGGTTCATAATGAAAGCGCCCTGGTATCCACCCTCTTTGAGCATGTCCAGCGCCTTGTTTCGCCCCCTGATGTATTCCAGATTCCTTTTTTCCTCTAAAGCTTCTTTGTCGATTCCAAGATAATTTTCCAGGACGAGTTTGTGAAGAATTGCTACGTCCAGGGTACGCCAGGCTTCCGATTTGTCCGGAAGCAAATCAGCCATGATTGATTCGTCCCTCAGAGTTAGACTCCAGTATGCTTTGTCGTCCTTCGCCCTGTAACCGAAGGTATGTTTCTCTCCTCTATCGGCGTCCAGCTTCTCCAGCAGGTCCTCCCTTTCTTCGTATCGAGCAATTGAAAAGTGTTCTCTGGCTTTGTCCAGGACACCGTGGGGTTTGAAGTTTTTTAGGTCGTGGAGGAGTCTATGAGTGGCGAGAATGCTCAAACCGGGATCATCCACGTTCACAAAAGTCATCATTCGGGTGTCAAAACCACCGCTCTCGGGTGATTCCCAGCCTTTTTCCCTGCATTCGTTCCTGTAGTTGAGAGCGGTTTCGTACCTGTGGTGCCCGTCAGCGATGTAAAGACTTTTGTCTCCCATTAACTCCTTCATTTCCTCGATCGTTTCCTCGTCAGTTATCTTCCAGACCTTATGAACGTTTCTATGTTTGTCCTTAACTTCCAGGACCGGCTTCCCTCCTTTTGCTTCGTCCATTATCGTCGTTACCTCGTTGTCAGGGTCGGAATAAAGCATGAAGATCTGGCCGAAGTTGGCCTCGGTTGCCCTGAGTAGGCGAAGCCTGTCTGCTTTGGGGCCGGACATCGTTTCTTCGTGGGCTTTGACCCCTTCGCCTTCTTCGATCCTTCCCAGACCGATGAAACCTTTTCTTACCCTCTTTTCTCCTTCGGCTTCGTATTCCTGATAGTAAGCATAAAATCCTTGTTCTTCGTCCCTCTCCAGGACGCCTTCGTCGATCCACTCCTGGAGGTTCTTGGCAGCCCGTTCGTACTTATCCTCTCCCTCGTCTTTTGCCTTGCTAAGGATTATCCTTACTATGTTATAAAGGCTTTCATTGGCCAGGTCTTCTCGTTCCTCTTCGTCTATCTTGTCGTACGGGGGGCTTACGACGCGATTGACGTCGCCTACTTTTTCCGGATTGTATCGGAATCCTTGAAAAGGATAAACTTCAGCCATCTGTTACTCCTCCTTATCGAAAAAGTCGATTAATTTTTCTGCGGTCTGTGTTCCGACTCTTGTTTGAGCCTCTACAGTAGAAGCTCCTATGTGAGGTGTCAGGGAAAGGTTATCGAAAGACAGGAGTTCCTCGTCTTCGGGAGGCTCTTTACTAAAAACATCGAGCGCGGCTCCGGCAATCCAATCGTTTCTCAATGCTTTTTTTAGAGCGTTCTCGTCCACTACTCCACCTCTCGCGCAGTTTACTAGAAAGGCCGAATCCTTCATTTTTTTCAACTCCGCTTCGGCTATTGTAGCACCTTCCGATTCGACAAACGGAATGTGGAGCGTAACGTAATCGGAATTCTCGAGCAGATAATCCAGATCTACCATCTCCACTCCTTCGACCGGGGACTCGTCGACGTATTTATCGTAAGCTATCGCATCCATCCCCAGCGCGACTCCTTTTTTCGCGACCAGACCACCGATCCTCCCGGCGCCGATTACTCCCAGAGTCTTTCCGGAAAGCTCCGTGCAGTGGAGGTCGCTCTTTATCCATTCTTGGTTTTTCAATGACGCTGTTCCGCGTGGTATCTTTCGTGCGAGTGAGAACATGTGGCCCAGGGCAAGTTCCGCGACGGAATTTGAACTGGCTGAAGGAGTGTTTTGAACCTCGATACCGAGCTCGTCCGCCCGATCGAGATCGATGTTGTCCAGTCCGACTCCTGCCCTGATTATAATCTCCAGGTTGTCTGCTTCGTCGAGGGTAGGAGCCCTGAGTTTCGTCGCCGAACGAACTACGATTCCCTCGTATTTTTTTATCTCCTTTTTGAGTTCCTCGGCGGATAACTCGTATTTGTGGTCGAGATCGAAACCTGCCTCCTCGAGCTTCTCGACCCCTTCCTCCGCTATTGGATCCGAAATAAGTAATTTGACCATGTCTTAACCTCCTTTTATAGTCCGAGAATCTCGTTTATCGTCGCCAGAAGCCCTCGAATCTCCGGTTCGGAAGTGTCGGCCATGTTTGAAATTCTGAATGTTTCCTCTTCCATGTCTCCGTAGCCGTTTGCTATCCTGAGGTTGTGTTTTTCGATCAATTCCTGGTTAAGGTCGGAAACTGAAATTCCCCTCGTATTTTTGACGCAGGTAAGGGTTCTGGACCAGTATCCCTCAGCCGGGAATATGTCGAAGTATTTTTTAGCCCAGTCCTGGACGATATCGGAAAGCTTTTCGTGTCTGGCGAATCTATTTTCGAGCCCTTCCTCTTCAAATATATATTCGAGCTGCTTTCTGAGGGCCAGAATTTGCGGGATGGCGGGAGTTGTTCTGGTCTGGCTTCGCTTGTGGTATTTATACAACAGCGGTAAGTTAAAGTAATAGCTTCTCGGTTCGACTTCTTCCGCCCTCTCAAGCAATCTGTCACTTACCGAAGCGACGGCAAGCCCGGACGGTAGCCCGAAGGCCTTTTGAACGCCTGCGAGGCACATATCGATACCCCATTCGTCGACCTTGATTTTGGCTCCTGCCATTCCGGAGACGGCGTCAACGAGGAACATTACATCGTCGTGGTTATTAACTACCTCTCCGACCTCTTTAATCGGGTTCATCATACCGGTAGACGTTTCGTTGAACACCATAGTAACTGCATCGTAGTCTCCGGTAGAAAGCTTTTCGTCAACTGCTTCGGGAGGAACGGGTTGTCCCCAGTCTCGTTCGACCTTATCCGCCGGGACTCCGTTCTTTTGCGCTATTTTATGCCATCGTTCGGAAAAAGCACCATTGGAAACCGTGAGACATTTTTTCTTTACAGCATTAGTTACAGCTGACTCCATAGCGCCCGTTGAGGATGAAGTGAAAAGAAAAACAGGGTTGTCCGTGTATAGAAGCTTTTGTAATCTGGGTTGGATATCGTCGTAAACTTCACTGAATTCGTCTGTTCTGTGATGTATCTGTGGCGTGGATAACTCCTTGAGCAGTTCGGTCCTTACTTCAGTTGGACCTGGGGTAAATAATTTATCGTGCATTTGAACAGCACCTCCTTTAGATTCAATTAAGGATATTAGAACGGGTTATCCTTTGCAAAGTTATGAACCTGTTCGGAGACGAAATCGACCTGGAAATTCCCGCCGACAACTTATTTTCCTACGAAATCACTCCGATTTCCGGCTATATATTTGTCTTCCAGGAAAATATCCATATAATTTGAAATTGAGAATAAGGTTATTTGGTCAATACTTAGAAGTGAAAGTGAGGGGTTGCGAAAGGATGAAAGAAAGGAGAATACCAAAGGAAACGATCGATCGACTGCCGCTATATCTGCGGTGCCTGAACAAATTAATAGACCAGGGCGAAGAAAATATTTCTTCCGAGAATTTTTCAGATAGATTAAATCTGAATTCGGCTCAGGTTAGAAAGGATCTTTCTTATTTCGGTGATTTTGGCAAGCGGGGTGTGGGATACGAGACGAAAAAGCTGGCATCCAAGATACGGACAATCCTTAATCTCGATCACCAGTGGAAAATGGCTCTGGTCGGCGTTGGTAATATCGGCTCGGCTTTATTGACCTACTCCGGTTTTGATAGCAGGGTGTTCGAAGTAACTATGGCGTTTGATCAGAATCCTCAGTTGATCGGTCAGGAAATCAACGAAGTCGAGGTCGAAGACGTATCGGACCTCTCCGATAGAATTTCCGAAGAAAACGTAAGGCTCGGGATAATCGCGGTACCTGCCTCCTCTGCCCAGAAAGTCGCCGATATGATGGTGGAAGGCGGAGTGACAGGGCTGCTGAACTTTGCTCCAACTTTGCTCGATTTGCCGGATGATATCCAGCTGGCTCAGGTTGATATTACCAAGGAACTGGAACAACTCGTTTATTATCTCTAGAGCCTCATCTCCAATAAACATACCGTCACTAGCTTTCCCGGAATTTTCATTCCGGGTTTTTTATTTTACTTCTACCATGGTGCAATCTTTTCAGTTTGCACCTAGAATGTTTAAAAGGAAAATTTCTTGTTCTCATTGACTTCTAAACCCAATTGATTCTTACAGGGTGGTAATATGACAGAGAACCTGGAGGCACTGAAAGACGAAGTTAAAAAAGAACTGGACGGAATGTCGGACGATTTGATCGACCTCGGCAAGCGAATTTTTGACAACCCGGAGCTAAAGTTTGAAGAGTACAGGGCGATGGAGTGGTTGACGGAAAAACTTGAAGACCGGGGTTTCTCCGTGGAACACGGTGTGGGGGGAATGGATACTGCCTTTCTGGCGCGCTGTCCCCGTGGAGGAGATGGCCCCACAGTTGCATTTTTGAGTGAATACGACGCTCTTCCCGACCTCGGTCACGCCTGCGGTCACAACTTAATCGCGGTTATCGGTCTTGGAGCCGGGCTTGGTCTTTGCTCCGTAATGGATAAGCTAAATGGACAGCTTCTCCTGATCGGGACTCCGGCGGAAGAAGGGGGCGGAGGAAAGGTTAAATTGATCGATTCTGGCGTGTTTGACGAGGTTGACGTTGCCATGATGGCCCATCCCTCGGACAAAACCCTGGTAGGTCGCGGCAGTTTGGGTGTTCAGGAACTCGAGCTGGATTTTTACGGTGAAGCAGCCCACGCTTCAGCTCAGCCCGAGGAGGGAATTAATGCTCTGGATGCCGTTATTGCGACCTTCAATAATATCAATGCTTTAAGGGAGCATACCAAGGAGAGCTCCAGGATTCATGGAATAATTACTGATGGTGGAGAGAAGCCGAACATCGTTCCGGATCACGCTTCGGCTTACTTCTACGTCCGGGCCGCAAAGCCTTCGGACCTAGAAGAATTGCTCGGAAAAGTGAAGGACTGCGCCAGGGCAGGAGCGCTCGCCGCTGGAGCAGAACTCAAGATAGATGATGGGGGCCACGCATATCAACCCATGGAACCGAATCCTGTGCTTGCCGACCTGGTAAAGGAGAATTTCGAATCGCTCGGGGAAGAGGTCGAGGACTACGAGGGTGGTATGGGATCGACCGACATGGGAGACGTAAGCCAGAATATTCCGGCGGTACATCCTTATATTAGGATCACCGAGGAAGAGACACCTTCTCACTCGAAGGATTTTGCGGAGGCGGCCAACTCGGACTACGGTTATTCCGCAATGTTGAGAGCATCAAAAGCTCTTGCGATGGCTGGAGTTGACGTACTGGGGGACGAGGAAAATTATCGAAGGATAATTGAGTCGTTTCGGGAGAAATAATGATGTTTTTGGGACTCGACGTAGGTAACACGAATATAACGATAGGCTGTTTTCAGGAAGATGAACTGTTGTATACCTGGCGAATTTCTACGGACCAGAGTTTAACCCCTGATGAACTGGGAATTACTTTTCTATCTTTGCTTCAAGCTTCAGGAATCAATCCCGAAAAAGTGACTGACGCCGTGATTTCTTCGGTCGTTCCTTATTTAAACAGAAGTTTGTCCGAGGGACTGGAAGGATACGTTGGAGTTTCACCAGCTTTTCTGAAGCCGATAGATAACGGGCTCGTGGGCCTCCGGGTGGACGAGCCGGCTGCTGTCGGTCCCGACCGTGTTGCAAATATCATCGGGGGGATGGAATTATACGGTGGTCCTGGTTTGGTAATTGACTTCGGGACGGCTACGAGTTTCGAGCTTTACTCCGAGGAAGGTGATTTTTTGGGAGGAGCGATCGCTCCGGAGATGGAAACCGCTCTGGAGGCCTTGGTAGAACGTGCCGCCCTCCTACCCGAGGTAGAACTGGAGTTGCCGGACAGCGTGATAGGTAAGACTTCCATCGGAAACATAAATTCCGGGTTCGTTCTCGGGTTTGTAGGTATGATCGAGGGGCTGATAGAACGGTTCAAAGGGGAATATAAAGAAGATCTCCACATCATTGCTACCGGAGGTAAGGGTAGGTTGTTGTACAGGGAAATAGATTCCATCGAGCACTTTGAAGAAGATTTGGTGCTTCAGGGGTTAAGACTCTGGCGGGAGAAAACAAAAGAAAAACCCTCCTGAGCTCAGCCCAGGAGGGAGTGATTCCTAATTCAGAAAAGAAGTATTGGTTCTACTCTTCGGAAGTCTCTTCCTCATCCGTCTGAACTTCTGCTTCGGATAACCGGATCTCGCCGCTGGATAGTAGCTTCATGTATCGGGAATCCGGTGAAATGAGGATAGTATTCTTCCCCTTTCCTTCGACGAACGATCTCCTGTAGGAAGCCAGCTTCCGCCAGAATTCGTAAAACTCCACGTTCTGACTGTATGCTTCGGCGTAGATGTCCAGTGCTTCTGCTTCCCCTTCACCGCGGATTTCCTCGGCTTCTCTTCTCGCTTCTGCGACAATAATGCTGCTCTTCCTGTCGGCGTCCGATCGGATTTCCTTGGATCGTTCGTCTCCTTCGGCCCTTAGCTGGGAAGCCCGGCGCTTTCGCTCCGAGATCATTCGATTGAATACTGCTTCCTCGTTAGCTTTGGGGAGGTCTGCTCGCTTGATCTTCGCGTCGATCAGGTTAATTCCGTATTCTTTTAGCTTTTTAGCGCTGGTTTCCTGGATCGTATTCAGCATGGCTTCCCGTTTGCCGGAAGCGATTTCGTTGAACTCGTAACTGGCCAGTACGTTTCTCAGGTCGGAGTAAAGTATATCATCGATTCTGGTTTGAGCTATACCCCGACGGGCATTGAAAGCTTCTTTGAATTGTTGAGGGTTCTCTATCCTCCAGATGGCGTAGTTATTTACGCGCAGACGACGCTGGTCGGCGGTAATTAGCTCCCTCGGTTGTATGTCGTAGGAAAGCAGTCGGCCTTCCATTTTTTGAACGTTTTGGATGAACGGGATCTTGAAGTTTAGTCCCGGTTCCGTGGCTACCTGCTTGATATCCCCGTATTGAACTACGATAGCTTGTTTCGTTTCGTCTACGGTAAAAGTAAACAGGTTAAAAATTATTAATAGCCCTAATACTATTCCGACGAACCAGGCTAGCTTTCTCATTGGCTACCACCGTCCAGCTCGTTTATGTTGAGGAGTTTAAGAATCGAGGAACCATCCGTCTTTTCCGTGAGCAGTACCTTGTCCATATCCGGCAGGATCTCTTCCATTGTTTCCATGTAGAGCCGTCGCCGGGTTACCTCCTGACTTCCCCGGTTGTATTCCTCGAGTACCTGGAGGAATTTGCTCACGTCTCCCTCGGCTTCGTTGACGCGTTCAGCTTTGGTTGCTTCGGCCTGATTGGTTATCTCCGCCGCCTGTCCCCGAGCGTTAGGAATAACGTCGTTCGAGTAGGCTTCTGCCTGGTTGATTTTCTTTTGTTTGTCTTCTTTTGCGCTGGTTACGTCGTCGAATGCCGGCACTACGGGCTCCGGCGGTTTGGCGTCCTGTATCTTAATTGCTTCGATGTTGATTCCAGCCTCGTACATTTCTAGAAGTGCCTGTAAGTCGTCCAGCGAATTGGCGGCGATTTCAGCTCTCTCCGTCGTGAGGGCTTCTTCCACATCGTGCTTTACCACTTCCTGGCGGATAACAGCTTCTGCAGCTTCCTTTACCAGGGCATGGGGCTCGATAATGTTAAAAGCGAACTGCTCCGGATCGATTACTGTAAACTGAACGGCGAGCTCCATGTGGACTATATTGTCGTCCCCTGTTAACATCAAAGCCTCCTCATCGTCGACCCGGTAACGCGGGTTTGGGGGTGGGGACACCGTCTCATAACCAATTTCTATTTTGCGCACGGACCTTATATCCACCTTTTGCACGGATTCTATTGGAGGAGGAGCATGATAATTTAAACCAGAATTTACTGTTCTGACGTGTTTACCAAATCGTTTTACCAATCCGACTTCGGCTGGTCCTACCTGATAGATACCCTGAAGCAGGTAAATAACTACCACCAGCCCAATTATAATCCAGCCAGTTTTGTTCCCGAACTTCTTTAAGTTCCCTTTTAATCTATCCCAATCGGAATTCCGACGTTCTTCTCTCGGATCAAAATCATAATTATCGGGCATAATTCACCCCTAGAGTCAAAAGTCATCGCCAATCACAATGCAATATTGCTAAAGTATAAAGTATCCGTTAGCCTTGTACAACTGAGTTCTCATTAGCAAAACGGAGGGTTAAAGTGCGATTGGGTCGTAAGACGACGACTGCTCTGTCGGTGGTACTAGGACTTGCCGTACTTGGTGTGATTCTTTGGTATATCGGTCCTGCCAAAGTGGCGCGGCAAATCTCCGCGCTGGGGTGGGACGGTTTCGCTTTGATGATTTCTTCTATTGTTCTCACCTTCTTTTTCTGGACCCTTGCCTGGTTTGTTGTAATGAAGGGATACGGAGTAGTTGCTCCATTCAGCCTAAGTTTCTGGGCTCGAATCGGGAGTTTTGCCGTGAGTTTTCTGACCCCTTCCCTGCACTTCGGGGGTGAACCTGTAAGGGCACTGGTTATAGAGCGGGAGAGTGACTCCTCTTACAGCAGGATTTTTGCGACTATCGTGGCCGAGCGGATTACGATGATGGCCGCTCTGGTTGCCGTGATACTGATTGGGGCCATGATGGGGATATACAGTCAGCTTCCCTCGGATACACTTATCTATCTAATACTCATTTCTCTTATATTCGTTGGATTGGTTTCCCTGTTAATTCTCAATTTTTACAAGAAGATGTTCCTGTTTACGAAGTTTACCGCTTTTCTGAAGCGGAAACTTTTCTGGACTGAATTACTCCAGAAGGCGGAAGACGCGATCAGACATCTGGAGAAGGAAATCAGCATGGCTTTCGGGCAACACATCAAACATACTGGTGGAGCGTTCTTGCTCGATATCGTGGCTACTGTGTTTATGTTTATCCGGCCCCAGATATACTTTTACTTCACCCAGGGCCGGGTATTTTCGATAGAAGAATTAACGATGCTTTTTGCTATGATATCCGTACTTTCTTCCTTCTTCTGGGTTACGCCGGGAGGAATAGGCGTTTCCGAAGGAGGTTTTATTGGGATTTTCGCGATCTTTGGGATAAGTGGAAGCGAGGCGGTGGCGTATTCTTTTTCCGTGAAAGCGATACAGCTGTTTTTCGTCGGACTCGGGCTAGCCCTGCTGGCCCGGTACGGAATAATGAACTTGCTTTTTGAAGGTAAGGAGGAATGATGGCCGGTGGTTCGGGAAATCCCGGCGACGGTTTAGAGAAACTATTTCAGAGGCTATGCCCGACGGGTGTGCTGATTCTGTGCGGTTGAGCGGGGAATAATGATCACTAATGAAATCAGGCAATTTCTCTTTCACTAGATCAATCCAGCGTCTCCTGGTTGGCGCTTCTGTGATTTTTTTAATGGTTTATTTTGTATTTCCATCTCCTTTGCCTGAGGGTCGGCAAAAGTTTTCCCTGAGTTATCATGAATTTTCCGGACAGGCCGACTTCGAGTTATCCGGGTTAGGATTGGGACTGACTCTCAACTCGAAAAAGGAGTTGGGGCTTGGACTGGGTTTAGGAGAGGAACGTTCCGTATCCTTTGACAACTGGGAGGTTGGTCCGTTTCTTCTCGGGGAGTTTTCTCCAGAAGGCGTAAAGCTCGATGATTTTGCTGGCGGCCTGGAGGCGAACTATTTCGATTACAAAATCGGCGGGTGGTCATTATCCTCTACTTCCCGGGCCTGGGTCGGTGCTACCGGATTTAGATTTGGTGGCACCGGGTCTTATAGCATTGGAAACTTGAAGCTGGCCTACGATCTTCAGGTAAATCACGGTTTTAACGGGAAAGATATCTGGTTTCCGGTAAGGGGAGGGAGTTACTGGACGAGTCTGTCGCGGAAAAGCCTCTCAGGTTTCGAAAACGTGACCGGAAACTACTTTACCCTTTACGGAGAGAGGGTAATTCCTCTGGAAGACGGTGATGTAAAGTGGAGTCAGGGGGTAAAACTTGACTCTCAGGGAACTCCCGGGGATTTTGGATTAGTGACGAGGCTTGGATATCGGGATAGTTTCCTGCTGGTGGAGATAGATGGTCTAAAAATCGTTGGCTGGGCGTTACAATTCACTGGTGAGAAGGTGTCGATTGGATTCCTGGAATCTACCGGCGATCAGAAAAGTTATGGAGTATCCGTCGGATATCGGGGGGAACGGAAAGTAGGCTTTGAAATTTTAGAGAGTAAGGACGATCCGGATATGACGTTGAATTTAACGGTAGAGTGGTAAAGATGAAAAAGATTGATCCAGAAATATTGGTTGTAGGGGGAGGACCTGCCGGGGCTATTGCCGCGGAAGTAACTGCTGGCGGTGGCGCGGATACAATCCTGATTGACAAAAAAGACGATCCGACTCGGTCCAGTGCCTGCGGGGGATTGGTGAGTATTGACACCTGGGAAAGGCTTGGCGGACGAGAGGGAGCAATAGTTAATGAAATCAGCGGAGTACTGGTCCATCTCCCAGGAGGAGACGATTTTGAACTTTCATCTTCGAAAGTCAAAGCGTACGTAATAGACAGGGACCGGTTAAATGCTGACTTGCTGGCTCGTGCCGAAGAACGGGGTGTCAGAATCCGCCCGAAGACGGGTTTATTCGAGAGAGACGGGTCAATTGTTAAAATCAGATCGACCGGTGGTTCGCGAGAAAAGACTTTGAGTCCAGATGTGATTATCGGGGCCGACGGGCCCAGAAGCGACGTGAGGAGGTTATTTGAACTTGATCAGCCTTCAAAGTTGCTCTATGCCATTCAGTCCGAAATGGAACTCGATATATTCAGTGATGATTACGTAGAGGTCTTTTTTGGTGACAAACTTGCTCCGGGTTTTTTCGGCTGGATTATCCCCACGGCCCGAGGAGGGGCGCGAGTTGGTCTAGCCACAAGTGAGGGTGAGAAATTAAAGACATTTTTTGAAAGATTGCTTGATGAAGCCGGGGCGGAGTATCCTGATTCGTTCCGGACGGGAGTAATACCGATTGGTATTCCCGACCACTCAACTGGAAGTAATGTTTTAACTGTTGGGGACGCTGCCGGACAGGTAAAGCCCACGACCGGCGGTGGGTTATATCCTATATCAATAACGGCCGAACTTGCGGGAAAAGCAGCATTGAAAGGGATATCCGGAATGAACGATCCTGCGGATCACTATTTCCGGGAGTGGATGAATAGGGTGGGAGAAGAGTTAGACCGGGAAATGCTACTTCACAGGATTCTGGAGGTAGTATCGGACGATAACCTCAGAAGGTTACTGGGACTGCTCAACAGACCCAATCTGGCTGACTGGATAGCGGATAACGGGGATATCGATCATCTCTATCCCCTTGCCAAGAAAATGGCAAAGAATCCGCTGGTAATGACAACTATAGTAAAACAATTGCCGGGCGAGTTTGCCTCGGAAGTTAAAAAAGAACTCACCTAACCCGGTTTCAGTCGATAATCCTATCTCGGCTGGCAGTTTAGCTGTAGCACTCCCTCAGAACGGAATTTCTTCGTCGTCGTCGGAAGAACTTGGCTCCGGCCTTTCGGGAGGAGGTTGTTCGGCTTTTTCCTCCTGTCTCTCGCCCTGACCGGACCCGAGAAATTGTACGTTTTGGGCTACTACGCTAGTCCACTTTCTATTATTTCCCTCGTCGTCCTCGTAGTTGGAAATACGTAGCCTCCCGGTTACGGCAACGGGTCTACCTTTGCTGAGATATGTCGCGCAATTTTCCGCCTGATTTCTCCACGTTGTTATGGGGACGAAGGTCGTTTCTTCCTGCAATTCGTCATTGGCGTCTCTGTACTGTCGATTGACTGCTATGGTAAAAGTTGTCCTCGCAACTCCGGACTGTGTATATTGAAGTTCGGGATCCTCGGTTAAATTTCCAATAAGAATAACCTGATTAAGACTTGCTGCCATCTTGACCCACCCCTAATTTTTTTAGCTCGTTTATGATACTAACTATAAAGGAGTCACTCAAGATGGCTTAAACTGCCTCGACTTCATTAATTTCTGGTATCTTGGACTCTAGTACCTTTTCGACTCCCTGTTTCAGGGTCATTGCAGACATGGGGCAACCGACGCAAGCTCCAACGAGTTCAACTTTTACTACGTTATCTTCGGTAATTTCGTTCAGAATTACGTCTCCGCCATCCGCCTGAATCGATGGCCTGACTTCATCCAGAGCTTCTTCGACTTCTTCTTCAGTAATCATCTAATTTCACCTACTGTTTCAGCGTTTGTTATAATAGTAGATTATTTTACTCAAGTTTTCCTAATTGAGGTTAACCAAAAAAGAATACTATTACAACCTGTCTCGTTCAAATACTTTGAAACTAGGGTTCAATCAACTTTGGTGCTCACACCTCCACTTTCTTTTAATCTACTGAGTATATGAGGCTAAGGATCTGTGTCTCTACATAGTAGACCGTGTCTCCGTGTTTAACATAGTGGAGCATTTTATGTATAAAACTAGCTTCGGAAACCGTTCGAGAAAACCAGGGATCAATTTCCCC
>CAZYPS010000026.1:0-6219 GCA_964649445.1 uncultured Thermotogae bacterium
TTCCAGCCAGGGTGGCGGAATTGGCAGACGCGCGGGACTCAAAATCCCGTGGTCCATTTGGACCGTGCGGGTTCGACTCCCGCCCTTGGCACCAGTTTATATAGCCTTCTTTACCTTTCCACTTTTGATGCAGTCGGTACAGACAGTTTTCCGGACCTTCTTTCCGTCTTCCCATACCTTAACGTTTTTCAAGTTCGGCTTCCGTTTCCTGCTTGTTCGCTGATTGGAATTACTTACGTCATTACCAAAACTTGACCCCTTGCCGCATACTTCGCACTTGTTTGCCATCTTTATCACCTTTTGTATTTATTTTTTGTCTAGGTCTTGATAAATCCTAAGTTCTTTGTCGATAAATATTAATGTTCGGGATTGCCCAAATTAACCCCTAACCGGTAACTGTTCAGGCCTGGTCCCAGTTTATTTCGGCTATTGGCCGCTGGGCGTAAAGTGGTTCCAACGAGGCCAGTTCATTCCCCTCCTCGGGAATATTACTACATAGAAAAGCTACCTGTAGACCGGAAGGGTAGTTTAGTTCGTTTTTTGCTAATATGGCGCTATTAATTTCGTCCAATTTATCCTTGTGCTCCGGCACGGCATCTCCGACCAGCAAAATCGAATCGTCGGGATGGTTCTTTTCTAAACTTATCTTCTGCACAATTTTGTCGATAGGTAGCGATTCTTCTTCGATTATTCTTTCACCCGCTTCGTTGAACCCGGCACAATAAGCCAGATCTCTTCTGTCCTTAATCAAGGTATATACCGGGCCCGGAAAATATTCCACCCTGCTGTAATAACAATTCGTTAGCGGAACACCTACCAGAGGGACTTCCAGTCCATGAGCGAGTCCTTTTGCGGTACTAATACCTATTCTTAACCCCGTGAATGAACCTGGACCTCTTGAGACCCCGATTTTCTTTATATCCGAGACGTTAAGGTCCAATTCTCCGAGCAATAGATCTATGGAAGGAAGCAACCTTTCGGATTGACTTTCCTCAGCCCCAAAAGTATATTCCCCTATGACTTCCTCTCCGTCAATTAAACCGACGGTACCTACGTCTGTAGCAGTATCAAATCCTAATGTGAGCATATATCTCCTTAGTTCGCTTTGAGAGCGGAGTGGAAGAGCTCAATCACGTACTTATGAAAATCAATCAATTCTAATGGAGGCCCTCGCAAGCTTCAACGATTCCGGAATGGATGAGTAAGGTTTATTTTTGAATAAGAGTTTATTATTTGAATTCGACCGCCGTTCCGTAGGCGAGTATCTCTGCGGCGCTACCCATGGTCTGCGATGTAGTAAATCTTACTTCTACAATCCCATCCGCGTCCATTTCTTCCGCTTCTTTTATCATGCGGGCTACGGCTTCGTCCCGGGCACTACTTAGCATTTCCGTGTAGTCCTTAATTTCGCCTCCAACAAGGTTCCGCAGTCCAGCAAGAATGTCTCTTCCAAAATTTCTTGCCCTGATAGTATTGCCCCGAACCAAACCCAGAGTACGTTCGATTTCTTCTCCAACTGCTTCGTCGGTGGTAAAGAGTTTCATTTTTTCCTCCTCGTTGGGTGATTGGATAGATAGTTGAATTCTGAATTACCAATATTCCCAGCATATTTGAAATTATCCGGTCCGGATGAATTTTTTCAACAATTCTCCTAGTTGGTTCGAGTCGGGCAATCTTGATTGTTAGCAGGGCTAAATATCGGTCTCCAGGCCCGTGATCTCAGTGTCTGTATCTCTTTTGTTGAAATAGGGTTACCCGTGTGATAACATTTCTCAACCTAAAAGAATAGACAAAAGGAGAGGTTTTACCGTGGAAATCACTAGAGTCGAAATAAGACCGATGAAGGACGAAGGGAACCTAAAGTCGTTCTGTTCTGTCGTTTTCGACGACGTATTTATCATTCATTCGGTGAAGGTTATCGAGGGTAGCAACGGCCTGTTCGTAGCTATGCCGAGCAGAGAAGTTGGGGACGGCGAGTATCGCGATACTGCCCACCCCATTGACAATGATTTCAGGCTGGAGTTGGAAGAGAAGGTACTAGAGAAGTACAGGGAAGAAGTTGGTGGAGAAACGGAAGAAGGAGCCGAAGATCTCGAAACTGTAGAAGAGCCAGTAGAAGAGGAAGATGAGGAAGAAGGTGAAGAGGAAACAGAAATCGAAGACTTGAGTTTCACTGACGAATTTTAGTCTAATCCGAACGGTTTTACCGGTAAGGTAAACTGTCTCCGGATATAGAATATTTTTTGAGTAGGGCGTGGCCAAGTGGTAAGGCACAGGGTTTTGGTCCCTGGACCGGTGGTTCGAATCCACCCGCCCTAGCTAGTAATTCTTCCTACGAAGCAGTTTTTTCTCCAGTTCTAAGTCTTTCCATTACCATAATTATCACCAATCCGAGTAATATTCCGAAGAGGTCAGCTAGCATGTCGAGTGCCGAAGCTGTTCTGTAAGGAAAAACCGTCTGGACCAGCTCAGTCAATCCTCCGTAGAATATTGAAAAGACAAAAAGACTTCTGATCCTTTTTCCGCTTTCGGTATAGTAGCTGAAGGTCCTGTACCCGATAAGCGTGAGTAGAGTGAATTCACCGGCGTGGATCAGTTTGTCGAAACCGGGAATGGCGATAAGTGGAGGCCCTTCCTGAACGGGGTAGACCGAGCCGTAAAATATAAGACCTGCGTAAACGGTAAATAAAGCAGTCCAGAAAACCTTTTTTAACATTTCAGTTTTGGTTCTAAACTGCTTCAATTTGGGATTCCCCCTCAAACCGTCTCGCTATAGCCGCATTCAGGACAACTCTTAACTGTTTCGTTTCCGAATTCGCTCCGGATCCTGGAAATATGTAACCTGCTTCCGCATTGAGGACACCTTCTCATTGCTTCCCAGCGGAGCAGTATAATAGATATAAGAACTCCCCCTGCTATTCCACCTATTATTATGTATAGTAGGGGAAGGCCATCTGCGTCTTCGGTTGGCTGGTCCGGTTTCTTTTTAGGCGGGTAAGCTTGCTTGTGAATTGCGTCCACGGCGTGATTAATTCCGGCTCTGATCTCTCCGTTTCTGGTCATTTTTTTTAAAGTATCCTGATAGTTTGTAAGTTTATCCCCTGAAAAAAGATTTAGCAGGGTTGCCGTAAAGAAAGTTCTCACCGCCCAGCCGTCTTCCTCGCGGACGAATAAAATGAAGTTTTCCTTTTGACTTTCCCGGATTCCCCATTTGGCTCTAATTTTTGAGGCGTATATGTCAGGATTGAGATAAGGGTCACGGGTCGAGACGAGCAGATTTAACCTGATTTCTTTTTCCTTTAATTCATCGATCTTTTCCTTTAATTCCCTCTGATCTTTCATGGTAAGCACGTTGCCGTAGTCATTGAGCCTGCCGATCCTATCCGGGAGAGATATGGGGAAAGAGATTAATGGGACCAGGGTAATAATGCTCAGAAGTAGTACGATAGTAAGGGAGAAGAAATCAACGAAATAAGCCGGACTCTTTATCGAACGTATAGGATTCGAGAACAATTTTCACAGGTTGCTATCCCTTGGGAGTCACGTGCTTCCTTAACAGTGTTTTTGCTTACGGACATTTGACAGCCCTGGCAAACTCCATTCTCAATCTGTACTACGGGATCGTTGTTAGCAGTCCTGAGGCGGTCGTACTGGGTGACTAATCTTTCGGGAATTTCCTTCAGGACTTCTTCTCTTTTTTGTTCCAGTTCCTGAAGTTCATAAGTCAATTCTTCTATTTTTTCTTCCAGCTCGTCGATCTTTTCGTTTTTCTCGATAATAGTTTCTTTGACTTCCGTTTTCTGCTTTTCTCTTTCTTCTTCCGTTCTATCTATTTCCATCATGATATCGATCGCTTCGTCTTCTAATTTCTCCATCCTCTCGGTGGAGTGTTCTATTTTTTCTT
Organism: uncultured Thermotogae bacterium; assembly: GCA_964649445.1. Lineage (GTDB taxonomy): Bacteria > Bipolaricaulota > Bipolaricaulia > M55B111 > M55B111 > JAGXLP01. The sequence continues at coordinate 3,905 of CAZYPS010000026.1, forward strand.
CGAGGGCTTCAGTTTCTTTAAAGCTAATAATACCTTCGTCCAATCGTTCCTGGTACTCTTCTATCTGGTCCTGGAGTTCGTCGACTTCCTTGTTTTTTTTCTCACTTTTTTCTTTTAGCGATTTTAATCTTTCTTCTCGTTCCTTTTCCTTTTCTTTTAACTGGTCAATTTCTCCTTCGAGGTTTTCTTTCCTTTGATCCAGTTTTTCAATCCTGAGCTCTTTTTCCCGTGTAGTGTTATCTATATCCTGAAGTTCCAGAAGTTTTTTCACGTTTTTATTCAAATTTTGATTCCCTCCTCGAAAAGTTCTATTTGTAATTCGTCGCCGGTGAACTGGTCGCGTAAAAGTTCTCTAATCCAGGGAGCAAAAACTTTTTCAGAGTGGTAATGGCCCACTTCTATTACGGTTAAACCCATTTCCCGTGCTTCCAGTCTTTCATGGTAATCAAGCTCGCCGGTGATTAATAGATCAACTCCAGAACCTTTGGCCGGCTTTAGTACTGCTCCACCGGAACCGGGAGAAGAAGCTACCCAGTTAACTGGATTTGATAGACTACCGGAAACGGTAATTTCTGTCTCATCGAGTTCCAGAGCCTCGGTTACAAAGGACTTTACCTCCTTGGTTCCCCGGGCAGAATCCCACTTGCCCACGCGGCCAAGCCCGACTCCGGACTCGGATCTTTCCGTTTCGACCAATGAGAATCCTGGTTCCTCGTAAGGATGTGCACTTTTGAGAGCTGCCATTACCCGGTCTTTAACTTTAGGATTCACCAGAAAATCAAGCCTTGTTTCCTTTTTGGACTCGGTTTCATTCTCTTGACCTCGGTGAGGATCGGCTCCCTTCACAGGTTTAAATCTACCTTCCGCTTTCCAGCGATAGTAACTGTCTTTGTAGTTTCCTACCTTACCGGCTCCGGCTGAGGTAATTGCTTCTACAACTGAATCTTCCTCAGATTGAGGCACAAATACTTCCAGTTTAAAAAGTTTGGTCTCCTTAAGTTTTGTTAGCGGTCTGGTGGATTGGAGTTTCAGTTTTTCCGCCAATCCCTGTGATAATCCTTGTTCCGATTGGTCAAACGGTGTATGGATAGAGATTAAGCCTATTTCATTTTGAATAAGGGTGAATATTTTTTTGCCGGCTAAGGATTCCTGGCTCAGATTATCAAGCTGGGAAAAGATGAGGGGGTGATGAGTCAGCAACAGGTCCACCTCTCTGGCAACCCCTCTGTCTATTAATTCCGGGCTAGGATCGAGACCAATTATAACTTTATCAATATTTTCCTGGTTTGGATTAACCTGAGGCCCGGAGTTATCCCAGTTTGACTCTAAATAAGGTGGGGCAATATCCTCAAGAAAATCGAGTAAAGCTCTGTAGCGAACCAGGAAAATCACCTCGGAGAATAATATAATCTCTAGTAAGTTAAATATCAACGCAAAAGTAGCTAGTTTCCGGTCTCAGAAGACTTATTGTCAATAGCTTCTCGGGTTTGATTGGAATACGTTGGAGTTCTAGATATAATTTTGTTATTGACACTAATTTTTGTGAGGTAATATAATGAATTTTTGTTTGAACAATAATCCGACGGAAATTTTTGAGAGATACGAAGGAAATCCCATTTTAGATGCGGATGATTGGCCATACGTGGTAAATTCAGTCTTTAATCCCGGTGCAACTAAAATCGATGGAGAGACTTTATTGCTCTGCCGTGTTGAGGACTGTCGGGGGTTTTCTCACCTGACGGTGGCACGGAGTCAGGATGGAAAGAAGGACTGGAAAATAGATCAGAATCCTACTTTATCCCGTTCGGAGGAGTTTCACGAGGAACAGTGGGGGTTAGAAGACCCCAGGATAGTATGGTTAGAACCTCACGAAAAATACGCCATAACCTATACTTCCTTTTCCCCTGCAGGGCCTCAGGTTTCTCTTGCCTTTACTGAAGATTTCGAGACTTATGACAAACGCGGGGTGATGTTATCGCCGGAAGACAAGGACGCCTCTCTATTCCCCCGGAAATTCGGAGATAGGTACGTATTAATTCATCGCCCAATAGTCAGGGGAGAGCAGCATATCTGGATATCTTTTTCTCCGGATCTGGTCCACTGGGGAGAGCACGAAATATTGTTAACCAGGAGAAGTGGCTGGTGGGACGATGCCAAGGTCGGCCTTGGTCCCCAGCCGGTTGAAACGGAGGAAGGATGGTTGATTATCTATCACGGGGTTCGAGAGACGGCTTCGGGAAGTCTGTACCGTGTCGGTCTCGCATTGCTGGACCACGAGGACCCGACCAAGGTCATAAAAAGGGTCGACCCCTGGG
>CAZYPS010000026.1:6319-22025 GCA_964649445.1 uncultured Thermotogae bacterium
GCATTGCTGGACCACGAGGACCCGACCAAGGTCATAAAAAGGGTCGACCCCTGGGTGATGGGGCCAAGAAAGGATTACGAGTACAGGGGCGACGTTCCCGGTGTCGTATTTCCTACGGGAGCGATAATTGAAGAGGAAGAGGGAAATAAAAAATTGAGGATCTATTACGGAGCTGCTGACTCCAGTGTCGGGGTAGCTACGGCCGATCTCGACGAACTTTTGCATTATCTTTTGGCGTGCTGAATTAGTAAGGCTCTAGTCGAAAGTTAGAGCAGGTTTGGCTGTTCTATTTGTTATAGGTATAGGCTAGCCCTCATTAACTAATCTGTCCGTATCGTTAAATATTCGGAAAATAGCCCGTTAGGGAGAATTAGGTCATTTAAGTGTCGTTTCATTGATTCTAACTACAGGGGGTTGATGCTGCCTTGACTGATAAAAAAATTGGGAGGACTTCCGTCACGTTTCTTGCCACTTATCCGCCAAGAAAATGTGGGATCGGAACTTTTACTCACGACCTGGCCAGGAACGTATCTCAAAGGTACGGGGAAGAGCTGTCGGCGAAGGGTAGAGTGACTATAGCAGCTCTGAATGATCGGCCGGAAGGGTACGAGTACGGGCCAGAAGTAGGGTTCGAGATCAACGCAAAAAACAAGCTCGACTATCGGAGGGCAGCTGACTACGTAAACCTGTCCGATACGAGGGTCGTCAACGTCCAGCACGAATTCGGGATCTTTGGAGGCGAGGACGGGGAGAACCTGTTAACCTTTCTCGATGTAGTGAGGAAACCCGTAATATCGACCCTTCATACGATACTTAAAAGTCCTTCAGACCACCAACGGGAGGTTCTTAAGAAAGTTTGCGACCTCTCGACGGAAGTCGTGGTGCTTGCCAACAAAGGTAAAGAGTTACTTCGAGATGTCTACGATGTAGCTTCTGAAAAAGTTTCTATGATACCTCATGGGGCACCCGATGTCCCTTTTCTTGATACCACTTATTACAAAGAGGACTACGGAATTGAGGGTCGATCCGTGATTCTTACCTTTGGCTTGCTGGGCCCTAATAAGGGCCTAGAAGTGGCAATCGAATCCATGGAGAGGGTTGCGGAAGAATTCCCTGAATCGCTCTACATAATCCTGGGAGCGACTCACCCTCACGTAAAAAAGGAAAGAGGTGAAGAGTATAGGTTAAACCTGGAACGAATGGTAAAGGAGAGAGGGCTTCAGGATAACATCGTATTTCACGATATGTTCGTTCCTCTGGATGAGCTTAAGAAGTACCTGGTTACGAGCGATATTTATCTCACTCCTTACCTGTCCCGGGAGCAGATTTCCTCGGGTACACTGGCTTATGCAGTGGCTCTGGGGAATGCCGTGGTGTCCACTCCTTATTGGTATGCGGAAGAGTTATTGGCGGACGGACGAGGAGAGCTTGTTCCGTTTGAAGACCCGGACGCAACAGGTAAAGCGATTGTTGACCTGCTCGGGAACGAAAAAAAGCGCCAGGCAATGAGAAGAAGTGCTTATCAGTTTGGCAGGGATATGATCTGGAATTCGGTAGCAGCTAAGTACCAGGAGAAATACAACGAAGCGATTAAAAAGTACAAAAGAGATGTCAAAGTTTCTCACAGCAAGCAAGTCGACCCCAGCGATAATCTCCCCGATTTACCGGAGATTAAGATAGATTACTTGAAAACTCTGACCGACGATACGGGAATATATCAGCACGCCTCTTATACTGTGCCGAACAGAAAACATGGCTATACGACTGACGACAATGCACGAGGTGCAATGGTAGCTCTCGACCACTGGAATATTTTTGGCGAGGACGCTGCTCTGGATTTGTTGAGAACCTATCTTTCTTTCCTGGGATCCGCCATCGATACCCAGGACGGTCGGGCGAGAAATTATCTAACTTTTGACAGAAAGTGGAAACGGGAGAAAAGGACCGAGGACGCACACGGTCGACTGCTGTGGGCAGCAGGTACATTGATTAGAAAAAAACCGAACGAATCTCTGGTCGGTTATGGGAACCAGTTATTTCAGCGGGCGATGGAGCCGGTTGATGAATTTACTTCTCCTCGAGCCTGGGCTTTTTCGATACTTGGGATAAGAAGATATCTCGACGAGTTTGGAGGCGACAGGAACGCGAAGAGGGCAGGATCAGCCCTGGCGGATAAAATGCTGAAAAAGTTTAAAGAAAACTCTTCCGCTGATTGGATCTGGCCCGAGGACAGCGTTACCTACGAAAACGCTCGATTGCCTCAGGCTCTTATATGCTGGGGTGACTTTTCCTCAAACCAGGAAATGATGGAATGGGGTCTGAAAAGTCTTCACTGGTTGATGGATATTCAGTACGATTCCGGCCGAGGTATTTTATCGTTAATCGGCACCGATGGCTGGCTGGTTCGTGGTGAGGAAAAGGCGGATTACGACCAGCAACCGGTTGAGGTAGCAGCGTTGATCGATGCGAACTGGCAGGCCTGGGAAGCGACGGAATCGAGGGATTATTTGAAAAATATCTATACGGCTTTCAACTGGTTTCTGGGTAAGAACGATCTTGGCGTCACGTTATACGATTTCCGGAGTGGTGGTTGCAGGGATGGTCTGCATCCTTCCCGTGTCAACGAAAACGAAGGCGCTGAATCCACTCTTTCCTGGCTCATGTCCCTCCACAGAATGTACAAATTAATGGGTGTATTGAAGAGTGAGCCGGGAGAAGATCTGGAGTTAGAAACTAAAACCGGCGGTGAGTAAAGTAAGCGGGTCCGGCGAGTTAGGCTTGAATAATTTAATCGGAGTTACGATATGAGTTCAAAAAGTTCCATAAAGAGGTTCTGGTTAGCGGGCCTGGTAATTTTACTGGCGGTGGTTTTTGGTTTAACCACCTTTTCTGTAGCAGGGGAAGAGGTTAATGAACCGCTCTGGGGCCCTTATCTAACTTTGAAAGATGGGTCTACTGTGTCGATAAACTGGAAATCTCGCCAACGGAATGCTGGCAGTCTGGTTTACGATAGGGCGGATTACTATCTCGATCACAAAGAATTAAGGCAGAGTGCTGAAGTTCGTAAAGGTGAGAGGCGGTTTAACCACGTCTTGCTGGAAGAGTTGACTCCCGGTACGGAATACGTATATAGGATTGGGAAAAACTCCGGCGGAAGTGGGGTAAATTATTTTGGAACCCCGAAAGATGGCTCAACCGACTTTTCCTTTTTCGTATACGGGGATTCCAGGACGTGCCCCAGGAAACATAGACTCGTCGCGTCGGAGATGGCTTTAGATCCTTTTGATCCTTCTTTCATAATCCACACGGGTGATTTCGTGGAAGTACCGGCAACTGAAAACTGGGCGGACTTTTTCTGGGCAATTGAGCCGTTCAGCAAATCTACTCCACTCGTGCCCTCGCTGGGTAATCACGAGAGGAACCACGATAGTTATTATAATGCTTTCGAGTTACCTCAGGGAGATGGTGATTACGGCGAACAATGGTATTCCTTCTCACACGGTAACGTTAAATTTATCGTCCTGGACTCCAATGTTGACCAGGTGAAGTTTTCGGAAGAACGAGAATGGTTGGTAGAAGAGCTTAAAACCAATACAAGGCCTGTTACCGTGGTGACCTTTCACCACCCGATCTATTCCTCGGTCTATCCTGGAGAAGTCGATGATATGTTGGCGGATAACTGGGGGGCGCTTTTCGAGAAATATGAAGTTGATCTGGTGTTTAACGGTCACGTTCACGCATACGAAAGGTTAGTCAAGAATGGAGTAACTTACATTGTTACAGGTGGTGGGGGCGCACCTACGGATAATTTGATCCCGCGTTTTGATTTCTCACGTAAAACAAAAGGCGACTCCCTGCATTATGTGAGGGCTTCGGTGAATGAGGGGGAAATAAGGCTCCAGACGATTGAAGTCGCTCAGCTCGACCGAAGTGAATCCGGCGGTAGAGTCGGGTGTACAGCTGATATGAAGAAAAACAGGAAAGTTGTTGATGAAGTAGTAATTGATATTAACTAGATCTAGATCTTAAAGCTGGAAGTAGGTTGAACTTGTTTGGGTACTAGTTTTTGCTTTTTATTTATCGTCACCGGGAACTATGATGGTGCGACTCTTGGGTGCAATTTCTAATTCAGCCGGTGTAGTACCTTCTAGCTCACCATCGAACACTTTCGTCAACCGGGAACTCGATTCTATCCGTACGCTTTTTGCCTGAAGGAATTCTATCCTTGGATGGTCTACATGGTTTCCACGATAAACCTGTCTCAGTGCAAGGAGAAGCTCCACCCTACTTGCTTCGGAGATAATTGCAATATCCAGTAACCCATCGTCTAGCTCGGCCTGGGGAACCAGATTTAACCCGCCCGCGGTATACCCGGAATTCATTACAAATATTGCATTTGCTTCCTGTCTGCGGGAGTCACCGTCCAGTTCCAGTTGAAACTCGTAACTGTCCAATTCAACTAGTGAGCGTAAGACGCCTAACAGGTAGATCCAGGGTCCTTTTAAGGGTCCTTTTTTAAATTGACCAATTTTTTCTACCACGTGGGCTGGAAAGCCGGCTTCCATAGCGTTGAAAAACTTTCCTTGCTCGACTCCGAGGTCCACTTTTTTAGTTGCCGGGTCTAGCAAGAATCGGCTAGCTCTAGAAACGTTAGTAGAGATACCCAAACTCCGGGCGAAATCGTTACCCATACCTGCAGGAATTATTCCGATCGGGGTATCGGGAGACTGGATTCCATTTATAACTTCTCGAACGGTCCCATCACCGCCCATTGCTATCACTCTGACACCTGGAGCCTCCAGCTCTTCGGCAAGTTCAGTCGCGTGACCTGGATACTCGGTTCGAACTACCTCGTAATTTACACCTTCAGAATCGAGGTATTTTTTTACTTCTGGCAGCGCTTTAAGTGAAGTTCCTCGTCCGGCTACTGGGTTAATGACGATTTTAGTTTGCATTTACCTCACCAATTATGATATAAAATATACTGGATTGCCGTAGTTTACTCATATTTAGAGGATCAAGAGTAAGGTTATTGCTAACAATTTCTCTTGCTATGCAATAGTCATCCGGATTTTCGCCGAGAAAACCTTGAAATCCTCTGTAGAATTGATATAAAGTTAAGTTAAGATGTGGTTGGTTACGAATTTCGGTTTATATTTTGTTAGTTTTCCTTTTAATACTTGGATTTTGCGGTGAAGCCCTGTTATAATCCAATTTACGGTTTAGTACTGTTAAATTAAACCCAACAGGAGGTTAAATTTCACATGAACAAAGGCGAATTTGTCGACAGACTAAGTGAGGCTACTGGTTTTACCAAGAAGGATTCTAAAAAAGCGCTCGATGCGGTCATCGATATAATTACCGAGGCACTGAAGAACAACGAAGAGGTTCTGTTAACAGGGTTTGGTAAGTTTGAAACCAGGTCCAGAAAAGCAACTGAGAGGATCAACCCGCAGACGGGTGAGAAAATCAAGGTACCGAGTAAGGTAGTCCCCGCATTCAAGACGGGCAAAAACCTCAAAGAGGGTGTCAGGGAAAGCCTGAAAACAGTAGAAACGAGTTCAGGAGAACTGAAAATAGAAAAAGATTAACGGAGAGTTTATCTGCCAAATTAGATCTGACGACTGACTCTGTTGGGTGTTTAAACGAACTGGGCTGGATTAGCTTGAGCTAAAAAGATATTCTGATCAAGCTGTTTCGCGGGGGGCACGTAAGTGTTCCCTGCGGAATAGTTGATCTATAGGCTAGTTCCCACCCGAATTACCCAACATTTTTTTATTTTTAAATACCTTCGGGCAAATTACTTCTCTTGATTTTAATTAAAAAAGTCAAATGGGTATCGGGGAAGTTTTTCATAGATAGGTTAAATACGAATTAGTACAGGCACTACTAGAGGGACCAGTGAGGTTAGAACTGCCCCGCTAAAGAAAGCAGGAAGTATTATCTCCTCTCCCCATATCTCCTTCAGCAAAGGAAGCGTAACGTCCATAGTCGTCGCTCCCCCCGGAGCAATACTGACGATTTTACCGAGTAATCTTGCGGTTAGTGGCAGAAGAACAAAGGTCAGTAGTTCTCTGAAAATATTTGTGAGGAAAGCTATCGCCCCTAGCTCCGCCCCGTGAAGCTGCGACAATAAGATCGCGGAAAGACTGTACCAGCCAAATCCGGCACCCACCGCAGCCGTCTCAATTGGAGAAAGCCGGAGGACGAAACTAATAATCAATGGCCCGACAATACTACCCACGGCGATGCTGAGTGGTAATAGAACAATTCTCCAGCCTAATTGCGAGACCTGTTTGAAGACCGATTTGTTCAATCCAAGAGATATCCCTACGGCAAATAGTAATAGCCCCAGAACGTAGGTTATGATTAAATCTATAGTCCTCGTGAAACCTTCCGGTAAAATTGAATAGCCCAAAAATAGCCCCAGTACCAGAACGACTACAATCGATAGAGTTAACTGCAGGTTGAGTTTCGGGGAAACGCCGTCCACCTCATCGGCTCTTTCAGTGAAGCCTGTGAAAACTGGGGATATTAACTTTAAAAATAAAACACTTCCACCGATACTGCCCAGGGCAATTATTAGCGATTGCAGGCCAATATTCCCGATATTTTGCAATATTTCGGCGTCGGAACCGATTTTCGTCCCCATTAAGGTTAAAAGCAACAGGAGAGCCAGATGGGAAAGAGGCCCCTCAATCCGCCGCAGGAAATTCGGCCAGTAGTCAAGATAACCGACAGCAACACCCAAGAAAAATGGTGGAAGTATCAGCCAGAGATCCATTTTTATACCCTCAATTAAAGCCAGTTTTTTGCCACTAAAAAAAACAGCTAACCCTAAAAAATACGGAAATATTTAAGCTTGAGCAAGAGAATATTTTGTGGTTTAGCTGTTTCTATTTGGCCTAGGCTTGGGCAATCCAAAAGGGAAAGGGAATTAAACATGCGAGTCTTACTTAGCAGTCGGTTCGATCAGCTTCTGTGGTTGTATTACGTTTGATGACTTGTGAGTTCTTGTTTTAACTGATTTAACTAACTTTCGTTTCAATAAACTTGGGTTGTGTAGTTCAAAGAAGGAGGTCTGGACAGTATTCCCTGGTGGGCTTGACCGGCGAATTTGTAGAATTTAATCGAGAGGTGGAACCGGGGTTGGTTACTCGGTTGAGCAGGGAAAGCTAAATAAATGTAAAAAAAAAGTAGTTTGACTAGAGCGAAAGGTTTTTGTAAGAGAAGTTTTTAGAATTAGCCCAATCTTTCTTTAATATTATTAGGGTTAGAAGAGTACGTAAGACTTAAATTTTGTTTGATATTAATGGAGGTCGAATCATGACCAAATCAGAACAAAGCAAATCAGGGGAAGAGGTTTTGTCCTGGGGAATAATTGGTTGTGGGGACGTGGTTAAGCGTAAAAGTGGTCCTGCGCTTTTGAAGGCGGAAAGAAGTGAAATAGAGGCGGTAATGAGACGAGATCTTTCTAAAGCGGAGGACTACGCAGCCGAGCACGGAATTCCACGGGCCACTGCTGACCCTGAAGAATTGTTTGAGGAGCCAGCTATAGACGTGATCTATGTAGCTACACCTCCTAGTAGTCACAGGGACTACGTGATTGCCGGAGCTAAAGCGGGTAAGGATTTAGTGGTAGAGAAGCCGATGTGTCTAAATTCTGCCGAAGCTGAAGAGATGGTCGAAATTTGTGAGGAAGAAAAGGCAGAGCTCTTTGTCGCCTATTACAGACGATTTTACCCTCAGGTAAAAAAGATTAAAGAATTAATCGAAGCCGGCAAAATAGGTGAACCTGTTCAGGGTCACGTCTATATCTCTTTCGCTCCCCCGAAAGATGCTGGATGGAGAGAGGAGCTTGAGATCAGCGGTGGGGGCTGGTTTGTCGACGTAGCCTCTCATAGATTGGATTTATTGGCTTTTTTGTTGGGCCCCGTAGAACAAGCTACCGGTGTGATAACTTCCTTTGAATCGGGCAATGAGCTTGAAGATACTGTAACCTTGAGCCTTAAATTTGATTACGGTACTCAGGCAAGCGTGCAGGGGGATTTTTATACCCGTCGCTCTGCGGACAAACTCTATATACATGGAACTGAAGGCACGGTATATACGGACGATCTCAGTCAACCGCAGGTTTTTCTGAAAAGCGAGGAAAGCCAGGAGAGTTTTCAGTTTGAGAGTCTTCCCGCTACTCATTCGGGACTGGTTGAACATGTAGAAAAGGTCCTCCTGAACGGGGAACGGAACAAATCTTCAGGATCCGACGGTCTCATCACGGAGGAGATACTTGACGAAGTGCTCAGGAGCTGGTACTGATCCTGCCAATATTCTGCGATCTTGCACGAACACCATTTAGGCCTCCTGGCTTACTAAGTTTTTAGTTGAGTTTCATGACTCATCTAACGTAAAAATTTCGATTATTCCGAGACGAAAAAACCGTCCAGTCGGTTGGGTCAGTTATGAACTAATATTATTAGCTTGAAGAATCCTTTTTTGGAAGCGAGGGTGTTATAGAAGGTCTCCCTCGCTCATGTAATTTTGCTCATTTCGACCTCGTTACCGGTTGACGAAGATTCGTATATTGCGTTTATAATTTGGACGGATTTCTTTGCTTCCTTACCTGAGACAGGGGGGTTATCATCTCGATTCAAGCAATCCACAATTTCCTGCAACTGTCTTCTATGGTTTTCAGAGTCTATATCGGTTGCATTACTCGCTCCGCTTTTACCCGGTTCGGCGTCATTTAATTTAGGGCTTTCCATTAATTCGTCTTTGTTTGCAAATTCCCAGGTATTGATGCGAGATCCTTCAAGTTCAATGCTTCCTTTAGTTCCGTAAAGTCCGAGCCTTTCGTCTAGACCTGGGTATATAGCAGTAGAACCGTTTATAACACCTACTGCTCCGTTGGCAAATTCCAGTGTGGCCGCTCCGACATCTTCTCCTTCTATATCGCGGACCAGTGTTTTAACGCTGCCCCTTACCGATGTAACCTCACCCATCAGCCATTGCAGAAGGTCTATTGTATGTATGCTTTGGTTTATAAGGGCTCCCCCGCCGTCCATTTCTTTCGTACCCTTCCAATTGTTTTTATAGTACTCGGGTGATCTGAACCATTTTACTTCCGCTTCGCCCAAAACCGGACGCCCCAGTCGCTTCCTGTCTAAGGCTTTACGTACGATTTGGACGGAATCCTTAAACCTGTTTTGGAATATAACTGAAAGCCGGACCTCGTTTTCTCTTGCGGCATCAATTATCTTTTCGCATTTTTCCGGCGTAGTTTCCAGCGGTTTCTCGATTACCAAATTCTTACCGGCTTTCGCGGCCACAACGGCAAATCGAGAATGGGTCCCTGTGGCGGTACAGATATCTACTACGTCGATCCCATCTTGGCCGATGAGTCCCTCGTACTCTTCGACGAAGTCAAGATTCCATTCTTTAGCAAATTTTTGCCCTTTCCCCGAACTTCTATTGTAAACTGCTTTTACCTGGGCTCCCTTAATCTTATTCAATGCGTCTACATGTAATTGGGCGGCTGCTCCCGTTCCTACAAGCCCAAAATTTAACTTCATTGCCTTCACCTCCACGATGTAGTTCTTGACTTTAGAAAATTAACGTTGAGTTTGATTGAATTGCTTAGAGTCTAGTTTAAGGTAGTTTTCGCTAAATCCAAGCTACTCATAATACTTTATTTGGAGCGTTTGACAAAAACTAGGTTTTGTGATATTTTTAGAATGTAATATATTACCTGTCACATATTAATAAAATGATTGAAGACTCCAAACAGAACCTTGCCAACCTAAACAACCTAAACAAAGACAGTCTTGCAGATCAAATTTTCGAGGTCCTGAGAGAAAGGATCATAGATCTAGAAATATCCCCTGGCGAAAAACTAGATGTAGAATCATTGACTGACGAGTTCGGAGTTAGTAAGGCCCCAATAAGAGATGCGATGAAAGCTCTTGCTGATAGAGGTCTAATAATGGTAAAGCCCAGGGTCGGATACTATGCTGCCGAGCTCGATTCAAGCGATATTCAAGATATATACGATATGAGGGAGCTCCTTGAAATTTATGCTTTGGAAGAGGCGTTAGAGAAAGTTCCTGATAGTCTCATTGAAGAATGTGAAAAAGAATCTCTGGCTATCAAAGAAAAAAATATAAGTGACGAAGAAAAACGAAAGAGATTCGATAAAACGGACGAAACCCTCCATCAGAAAATAATACTGAGTCATGCAGATAATAGATTTCTCAAGGATTTTACTGCCAGGATTCACGATCTAATCAGTTTGACTCGTCACCTCAATAGCCGAATCCCACAGTCCGTCAACGAGCATATAGAAATTTTGAACGCTTTTAAGCGAGAAGATAAAGAATCGGCCAAGAAGTATTTGAAACAACACCTTAATAAGGTGAGAAAAGAAACTCTGCGTTCGATTACCGAAAGAGATTTGGCTGCTGGTTAAGTTGATAATATGGGGGTGGTAGAGATACTAATTTTTGGAGGAAGAAGTTCTCGGAAAAATACTTATAAAAAATCGGAAATTACTTAAAAATATAGAGGTGACAGAAATGAAAAAGAAGCTGTTAATTTCGACAATAGTTGTAGCTATAGTAGCCTCACCGATGTTTTTGGTCGCCTGGCAAGCTCAGGCCCAGGAAACTTTAAGAGTTTACGCTCCTCCGTGGATTCATAAGAAATTCCCTCTTGCCGACACAGAGAAGCGATTTGAAGAGGCCCATCCAGATGTTGATGTGAAGCTAACGAAAGCTGGCAAATGGAGTGCTCCGAAATATATAACGGAATGGAAGACGGGTGATACACCTTTTGACGTCTTCGTCGGTGGAAGTGGCTCTATGTTGGGGCCCGTTATCGGTGGTAACTGGCTGGAACCGCTGGACGGAGTACTCGAGGGGAAGATGGCTAAGGACGAATTCGTAGGTGGTTTCCTTGCTGCCGGTCACTATAAAAACCCGGAAGGCGAAGGTACTTACTATCCGGCCCTGCCTTTTATGGGAGAAGTGTCAATTGTTGGAGTTAATACTGATATTATGAAAGAAGCAGGTCTATGGGAAGATGGTCAGCCGAAACCTATTCCCAGCTTTAAAGACGAAGAAGCTTTCTTCGATTACTTTGAGAAAATTGAAGAGAACGCGCCGGTTGGTGCTCACGTACAGATCTGGGACAGAGAGTTTATGCAGTACAATTACGCAGGTCCCATTCTTGCCATGAAGGGTAGTTTCCAGGAAGAAGACGGAAGTGGTTTCGACGTTACGAGCGACTCGGCGAAGAAATGGCTTAACATGCTGGCCGAAATGAGTGAAAGGGGACTTGGCGAGTGGGTTACTTCTGACGATGCCGGTTACTCAAAATGGAAAACTGATGCCGCCGGGAGCTTTTATGCGGCTCAAGGTCACATCATGGAACTCGTCAGCGTTACCGAGGACGAATCCGACATAGCTTACCTTGGCTGGCCGGGCGCTGAGGAGAACGGAAGCATTATCTGGACTCACTCGGTTTGGGTCCCCAAAGTTTCCGAGAAGAAGGATTTAGCCAAGCAGTATATCAAAGAACAGATATTCTCCCAGCATTTCCAGCAGTGGAGCTTCAACAATTACGGAAAGCTTCCGGTCATGAAGGACTATTACGGTGAGGGTATAACTTGGTTCCAGGATCAGATGGATACAATCCTATCAATCGCTAACGAATCTAAACCCATCCCGCTATATGAAGACATAGACGAGTATTTGGATATCCTCAAAAAATACTTACCAAAGGCGGCCAGCGGGAGAATGGAACCGGAAGAAGCACTGGAAAACATTCGCTCAGAAATTAGTGGTTTGGACTTTTCGAACCTAAGAGCAGAATAGTTTAATAAATTCTTATCGGGACAGGCGAAACTCCTCGCCTGTCCCTTTATTTTATTAGGTTAGAGGAGTTGAGTAGAAATGTTGTCCAGTTTAAAAGAAAAATTTTCGGAGAAAATTTCTCTGTTATTTTTTCTTTCTCCGACTTTGTTCTTTATATTCTTCTTTATTGCTTTTCCTGTACTCTTTTCAGGGTATCTAAGCTTTACCAATTTTAATTATGCAAAAGATGTATACCCCAAATTTATCGGGATACAGGGCTATACGGAAACTATATTACATGATGGTTTCTTTGCTACGGCGATCTGGAATCAGTTGAAGTTTGCGATTCCTTACTTCTTGATATCTTTCTTTCTTTCTCTCGCACTGGCGATCCTGTTAAATGAGCTGGTTCGAGGTGCTTATATTTTTCAAACCATCTTCTACATCCCAATGATAGTACCTATGTCTTTGGTGGGGATAACTTTTGCCTGGTTTTTAGCTCCGGATATGGGAATCTTCAATCAAGTATTGAGAAACATCGGTCTGGGTCAATTAGCTACTTACTGGTATGGAGAACCGTCTACAGCACTTTACGCACTGGTGGTTGCAAGGTCCTGGAAGATGATTGGCTTTACACTTATTGTGTTCTTTTCGGGTTTACAAAGTTTGCCTTCGAGTATTAGAGAAGCTGCAAAAGTTGATGGAGCAAATTTCTGGCAAGAAGTTAGGTACGTCATGCTCCCCAATATCAAACCTTACTTGTTTATTGGCGGCGTTTGGGTCTTAATAAATTCTTTAAAAGTTTTTGTATTACCAAGAGTGATAACGGAAGGAGGACCGGGTCAGTCGACATTGACCCTCTATTTATATTCCTGGAAGGCTGCCTTTCAGAGATTAGCCTTCGGAAAAGCGGCTCGAGTGGCTTACCTTACAGCACTTATAATTCTGGTTCTTTCTTGGATAATGAATAAGATATTAGGTTCTGAAGAAAACGCAGAAGTTTCGTGATATCTATGAAGGTGAGTATATTTGCGAGAAAATAATTTAAGGCAAAAAATAATTCTTGGTAGTATCATTATTTTTGCTCTAATTTTTATGTCTCCTTTAATTTGGATTTTTATTACATCCCTGAGGCCCACTTCTGAACTCTTTAGATACCCTATCACCCTAATTCCTAGGGAGATTTCATTGGAAAACTACCTATATGTTTTCGGAGAAATGCGGCAATTTCTCCGCTATTTTTTGAATAGTTTGGTTGTTACTGTTTCAACTGTTATTTTGGTTCTAATTTCCAGTGCTATGAGCGGTTACGCCTTTGGAAAAAAGAAGTTCAAAGGACGAGAGGTACTGTTCATGGGCATAATTCTCGTCTTAACTATTCCTTATATAATGTATTTAATCCCTATTTACATGATGGAAGACTGGTTGGGGATTCGAAATAGCTGGATTGGATTAATATTGCCTTACGTCTCCCTCAATTTACCCTGGGGGATTTTGATTATGCGAGGAGCCTTTTCTACCATTCCCTCCGACATCAGGGATGCTGCAATAGTCGATGGCTGTACCGAGATTCAGATGTGGTGGAGGGTAATGGTCCCTATGACTAAACCGTCCCTAGCAGCTACAGGAATCATTACTTTCGTTTTTGCCTGGCAGGAATATCTATTCGCTTCAACTTTGATGACGAAAAACAGGTGGCAGACCTTACCAGTGGGAATTGTCTGGATAAGAGATGAGCTGCAGACCCTTGTATATGGAAGGATTGGTGCCATGATTGTGTTATCTATCATTCCAGTTTTGGTAATATTTCTCGTTTTTAAAGACTTCTTTATTAAAGGATTGAGAGAAGGAATGCTCAAAGGTTAATAAAAATTACCTGATAAAATGAGTGTCGTGGTCAGAGCTATCACGTTTTATCGATTGAATATATTATTTTGACTAATGGGCTTTTGCTGGGAAGATTTAGGTTAACCCTTTTGGGGTGATAATTTGAGTTTTCTAAATGAATCTTATTTGATTGGCACCGAGGTTGGTGGGGAGATTCTCGGGCATATTAACAACGAACCGATATACGATCCCCACACTCACGCCGATGTTGAGGAGATAGTTGAGAACGAAGGTTGGGATGATGTCTGGGAAGTTGAGGCGGAAACGGATCACTATGTTTGGGAGTTAATGCGAAAGAGAGGCGTGGGTGAAGAGTTAATCACGGGTTCTGCCTCGAATAAGGAGAAATGGCTGGCTCTGGCCGATGTATTTCCGAAGTTTGCCGGTAATCCAACCTATGAGTGGGTACACCTCGACCTGAAGCGGAGGTTCGGGATCGAGAAAACCATTTCTTCGGAGACGGCCGAGGATATCTGGGATGAGACCAAAACTCGCCTTGCCGAAGATTCCTTAAAGCCCCAGCCGTTGCTCGAAGAAATGAACGTAAAGGCACTTTGCAGTACGGACGATCCCACGACCCGGCTGGAATACCACGAAAGGGCCCGGAACGAACTGGAGGCCCTGGAGATACTGCCGACGTGGCGTCCGGATAAGTTTATGAAGATCAAGGAAGATAAGTGGCGCAAATCAGTAGACCAACTCGGCCAGGAAACTGACGAAGACGTATCCTCATTTCAGGGGTTTCTGGATGCCCTGGAAGCGACCCATAAATATTTTGACGAGTTGGGTTGTCTTGCCAGCGATCATGGAATAGAGCGATGTCTTACCAAACCCGTTGA
Organism: uncultured Thermotogae bacterium; assembly: GCA_964649445.1. Taxonomy (GTDB): domain Bacteria; phylum Bipolaricaulota; class Bipolaricaulia; order M55B111; family M55B111; genus JAGXLP01. The sequence continues at coordinate 20,892 of CAZYPS010000026.1, forward strand.
CAAATCAAGAGCTGCTGAAATATATAAAAAAGGTCTGGCAGGGTCCGAAAATTTAAGTAAAGAAGAAATTGTCGATTTCAAGTCATTCCTGCTTGTTTGGTTTGGCGAGCTGAATAAGGAATCCGGCTGGGTAACTCAGCTCCATATTGGTGCCGTTAGAGATTACAGGGAGGATCTGAAAGAAGAGCTGGGACCTGACTCCGGGGGAGACGTCGGAACGGGCAGCATAGATTTTACTTCCAACCTGAAATATTTTCTAAATAGATTTGACGGGGAGCTGGAAATAGTACTGTACTACCTGGATCCAGGTGATCTACCGTCAGTTGCGACTTTGTCGAGAGCATTTCCAAACGTCAGTATCGGGGCACCCTGGTGGTTCAACGATAGCCCGCACGGGATAGAGAAGCAGCTCGAATACATGGCTACGGTCGACTTACTCTCAAACCATGCAGGGATGGTCAGTGATTCGAGAAAATTGATGTCCTACGGCTCCCGCATTGAAGTCTTCCGGCGGTCTCTTGCTAATACGCTGGGGAAGATGGTTGAAAGAGGTCAGATGCCTGAGGAAGTTGCTAAAGAAGTTGCCGTTGATATTGTGTTGTCCAGAAAGAAAGAATTGTTTGGTTTTGGTTCAGAAAGTTGAATTGAGGACTAAAAAGTAGGTGAAAACTTGGCTTCGCTAAATCAAATCAAAGAAGAGCTCGGTTCCGATTATAAAATTTACGATAATTCTTACCAGCAGTCGGTAAATACCGCTTACGCTTTAGTAAAGAAGCAAAGTAAAGAGGAGAAAAAGTTAATTGTTTTTGGTCCATATGGAGAGGAATTTTCCGGTGAAAAGTTATCCGAAAAAATAAAACTCTGTCCGCCCACCTGGGAGAACGCACAGGAATTGATGGACAGGTTTGACTGGCTGGAGCCGTCTATTCCTTCCCCCGAACCCTCCTTCGGTTTCGGCGACCGGACCGGCCTGGCCACGCCGGGTCACAAGAGAGCTCTGGATGGTCACGATGTGTTTCCGGTCTTCGCTCAACAATCGATAAGGGAGATGGAGAGGACGGGACGAACGCCTGAGGAGGTCATGAATACCGCCGTATGGGGCGTCTTCGAAGAAGGTTACGAGGGCGGTTTTGC
>CAZYPS010000027.1:0-21476 GCA_964649445.1 uncultured Thermotogae bacterium
TTTATCACCTTTTTGTCTTCTTCCAGTTTGGGTAATAGTTCTTTTAGGGGGGTTTCTAATTCGGGGTGAATTAGGTCCGGTTCCAGTTCAAGTAGAGGGAGTAAAACGAACCTGCGATTTTCCATCTGAGGATGAGGCAGTTTAAGATTGTTGCCTTCCAGGACATACCCGTTTACGAGCAGTAAATCCAGATCAACAAGCCTTGGGCCCCATTTCAGAGTCTCAGACCGACCAATTCGCTTTTCTACCTCTTTACACCTTGATAAAATTTCTCCTGGAGGGGATGAGGTCTCAATCTTAATTACGGTATTGATGAACCAGGGTTGATTGGGACCGATTGGTTCCGTTTCGTAATTTGAAGCTCGATCAACCAGCTTTATATCTCCCCAATCGGCTAATAAACGGAGAGAATTATCGATATTTTTTTTCCTGTTCCCTAAATTGGAACCAAGTCCTATAAACGCTTCTACCATCAGTTATCAACCATAAATAAACCCGATTGCAACCAATAAACGAAACCAGAAACCTAAACCTCTAAGTTCAACCCCCTAAATAACCATTTCCTATATTACGTTACGGTATACTTTTCTTATTATCAACTTTATTGACAACTAACCTATTAAGCCTTTTCAATTGTTGTCTTTCTTAGTAAAATTACCTCGTCAGTTTGAGCATTAATGAACAAGTTAATTAGATGGATAAACTTGTTATTTTTAAGGCTGATCCGGAGTGACCTAATTTTCTCCAGAACTTAGTTGAGTCGCGTGGCTAAATGTTTATGTAAAGGTTAAGCTGGGCGGGGGAAATAAAGCTCCGGCGACCTGGCTCAGCTGAGCGCTGGAGAGTGTGCTATTATGGCCAGAAACTTTTAGGGATTCCGGAAATTGTAAGAGTCAAGCCCCTATTAGGGGCAGTTTTCTGAATCGACTTAATCACTAATCTTTTAAAGGAGGTAAGTGTGCCTTTTTTATCTGGATCGGAGTTGGAAGATGTTTACGGAGAGGCTAAGAAATCGGGCTATGGGTTTATTGCTTCTAACATAGCCGAGCCCAATATCTTAATCGGGCTTATGCGAGCGGCTCAGGAGAAAAATAGCGATCTCGTTCTTCAATTGAGTAATAGTGCCTCTAAATTTGCAGGTAACGGGAACCCGGTAAGAGGTTTACGGGCGATGTCGAATTACATCAATGAGTTGGCTGAGAACTACGACTTTGGGGTCTTTCTCAATATGGACCACCTGAAAAAGTCCAATATGGAATTAATCAAGGCCGCTATAGACGAGAAACTGGCCTCCTCGATCATGATCGATGCGTCCAAAGAATCGTTTAAGGATAACGTTCAGATTACCAGGGAAGTCGTCGACTACGCGGAAGGTAGCGGGGTTATGATTGAAGGAGAACTCGGGAAAATTAAGGGGGTAGAGGACGAGGAAACCGCTTCGGCAGAAGCGTTTTATACGGACCCTGATGAAGCAGTGGAGTTCGTTGAACGAACCGGAATAGATCTCTTGGCGGTGTCTGTGGGTACGCAGCATGGAGTTAGTAAAGGGAAGGATATAGAACTCAAAGTAGACCTGGTCAAAGAGATTAGCGAAACGCTGGCCGCGGAGGGACACGATATTCCTCTTGTACTGCATGGCTCTTCAGGACTGGTTGAAGAGCAACTTGTCCAGGTACTGGATCACGGTGTCTGCAAGCTCAACAAAGACACCAGGTATCAGTACGAATATGCTCGAGCTGCCCTGGATTTTTATCTCGAAAACAAGGATTCAATATTACCTCCGGAAGGAGTAAAGGACGACAGAGAAGGATTCTTTTCTGACACCGATTGGAGTCCGGTAAAATCGGACTTTGACCCTCGGGTAGTATCACGGAGAATCCGTGAAAGCATAAAAGAAACCGCTGGGAAATTGTTTGAGCAGGCTGGCTCCGTAAACAAGAGCCTTTACAGTTAAACTAACCAACTAAAGGTGATAGATATGGATAAGATTGGTCTTGTAACAGGTGGAGGGGACTCTCCAGGTATCAATGCGGCAATCCGGGCGGTAGTTCGTAAAGCACTAGATGAGGCTATTGAAGTCGTCGGGTTCAGGAACGGATGGGCGGGTTTGCTGGAAGATGATAAAGAAGAATTAAGCCGAAAAGACGTTTCAGGAGTATTGCCCATTGGTGGGACACTTCTTGGCAGCTCCAGGACGAATCCGTTTTCCATTGAAGGCGGCCCGGAAGACGTAAAAGAGAATTATGAAAAGAACGATCTGGATGCGCTAATTGCTATTGGCGGGGACGATACGCTCGGGGTAGCCCATAACCTAAGGGATTACGATATTAACGCAGTCGGAATTCCCCAGACCATTGACAACGATCTTGCCGAAACGGAATATTCGATTGGGTTTAGTTCAGCCGTTAACGAGGTTATGAAGGCCGTAGATAACCTTCATACCACGGCTTATTCTCACCACCGAGTAATGGTACTTGAAGTGATGGGTAGAGATTCTGGCTGGATAGGACTCTTCGGTGGATTGGCAGGAGGAGCTGACTCAATACTTGTACCAGAAGAGCCGTTCAATGTGAAGGACGTCAAGGCACGGATAAAGGAACGTGAATCCGCCGGCAAACATTTTTCTATCGTCGTAGTTTCGGAAGGGGCAAGCCCGGAGGGCCTCGATCAGCAAATTACCAGAGAAACCGGAACTGATTCCTTCGGACACGTAAAGCTGGGCGGAATTGGCCACTATCTGAAAGACCAGTTGGACGCAATTCTGGACATGCCTATAAGAGTTACAACTCTAGCTTACCTTCAGCGTGGAGGCGAGCCCACGGCCTTTGATCGATTGATGGCCACGAGGTGCGGAATAAACGCAGTAAAGATGTGTCTGGAAGGGGAGTTCGATCGCATGACTGCATTTGACGGGAGTAAAGTGGAATCGGTAAGCCTGGAAAAGGTAATTGCGAACTCTCCGAAACCGATAGGAGACGAACTACTGAGAATGAAGGATCTGTTCTATTAAAGTTCCGCTATAATTCTTGTATAGTTATTTCGCCCCCCTGGACAGTAATTTAGTTGTATTCAAGAACTGTTCACGGGGGCGAAAATATTTCCTAAGATTTTTTTGGGTCTAAGAAGATGAGGGATTCACTAAGGTAAGCTGGAGAATTCGCTATTTTCCTCTGGATAGATATCAGGGAACAGTCAGGATGAATTCTTCCCTAAATAACGGTAAGTATTTCTTATTCCGAATTCCTTCTGAGGAAAGTAGGTATATCCAGGTCGTTTTCGTCGTTTAAATTGCTATTTTCCTCGTCCGTTAGAGCGATCTCCCTAATATCCTCACTCTCTTCGTGAGTTCTTCGTCCGTCATACCCGGTTGCGATTACCGTCAGCTTTACGGAATCGAGGTCGTTTCTGATCGTGGTTCCGAAGAAAATATCTGCATCTTCGTCAGCTTCGTCTTTTACAAGCTTTGCTGCTTCGGTGACCTCTTCCAGTGATATGTCGGTATTGCCAGTGACGTTCATAATTACGTTTCTGGCACCTTTAATCGATCCTTCGAGGAGCGGGGAAGAAATGGCATTTTTTGCTGCCTTCTTCGTTTTTCCTTCTCCTTCGGCTTCACCTATTCCCATTAGAGCATGTCCTCCGTCCTTCATCGCGTTCCTCAGGTCCGCGAAGTCCAGATTGATCATTCCGGGTACGGTGATTAGCTCGGATATCCCTCTTACTCCCTGCATGAGTACTTCGTCCACCATCGTAAAAGCATTGATTAATGAGATATCTCCCGGTGCGACTTCCAGCAGTCGATCGTTTGATATCGTAATTATGGTGTCAACTTTACCCGTCAGGTTCTTCAATCCGCGTTTCGCCTTTTCTTCACGTTCTTTGCCTTCAAATGAGAAAGGTTTCGTCACGATTGCCGTGGTTAGTATCTCCATTTTTTGAGCTATGTCGGCAATCACCGGAGTGGCACCCGTGCCCGTGCCTCCGCCCATGCCACAGGTAATAAACAACATATCTATGTTCTGGAGGAGATTTTCAATTGTTTCCTGATTTTCTAGAGCGGCTTCCCTTCCTATTTCCGGGTTTCCTCCAGCTCCGAGTCCTCCTGTAAGGTCTTTTCCTATTTGAACCGCTTTATCGGATTTATTAACCTCCAAAACTTGGGCATCAGTATTTATAGAAATTAGCTTAACCCCGTCTACTCCGGCTTCTACCATCCTGTTAATTGCATTGTTTCCTCCGCCCCCGACCCCCATTACCATTAAATTCGCTAGGTCGTAGTCGCTGGCTCGGGGTTTGGTTGGTTGGGGTGAAGGTTCGCCTGTATCCTCCTCCTTTTCATTATCAACGGATTTTTCTCCTTCCTGGCCGCCGGAGTCAGATTTGTAGAAGTCTTCCATGACGCCGTCTAAGGGGTCTTGTCCCACTGATTTCTTTTTTTTATTCATCTTCTATCACCCTCTCTACTAACTTTGCATAGTCCTCGGCTCCGTGAGAATCGGGAGCGTACTCAAATATCGTCTGATTGTAACTGGCCGATTCGGAAAGTCTAACATTCGTTCTAATTGGCTCAGTAACTTTACCATCAAAGTGTTTTTTCAAAGTTTCAAGTATTTCCTTACTCTGATTTGTTCTAATGTCAAAAAAAGTCGGGATGACGAGGCCAACCTCCACGTCGTGTTCGAGCAAATCATTTATTCTCCTTATGTTTTTCAAAATATTTTTTACTCCAACCACGGCTAGGTAGTCCATGCTAACAGGAATATAGGCGGTCCTTGCGTAAACCAGGGCATTTTGATTGAGCAGACTCAGGCTTGGGGGGCAGTCAAGTATTACGGCGTCGTAAGAGTCCAAATCCAAGAGTCTCCTCTTGAGAATTGTTTCTCTGCTTGTCTTGCCAGTTAAGATTTTTTCCGCCTGGGCGGTAGTTTCGTCGCTGGGCAATAGGTGGAGATTATCCTCGAGAGCTACGATGCAGCTATCCGGAGATTCGCTATCTACGAGCAAGTGGTAGAGAGTTTTTTCATATTCGGGCTCAAACCAGGTAGCTAAATTGCCCTGAGGGTCGATATCGATCAGAAGCGTCTTTTTATCTCGATCAGCCAGACCTTTACCAAGGTTGACCGCAGTTGTTGTCTTACCCGTCCCCCCTTTCTGATTGATTATCGCTATTTTTTTCATTTTTAGTTATCGAGACTTGATCCCTCGTTTGATGGCTGAAATTAATATTAAAGATACCCAGTTGTGTCTAACTTCTAAAGAATTTACCCAGCCAGCTAAAAACGTCTGATAACACCGAACCGCCCTGTCCCATAGAACGTTTTCCGTTTCTCAGGTAGTCGTGAGATTCGACCGAATATTTTAACAAACCGACCGAAGTGGCATAGATTGGAGATTCAACTACATCCCTCAATCCGTGGATGTCGTCAGGAGTAGAACCCCTGCGAATCGGAATATCAAAGTGCCTGTTCCCGTACTCGACTATACCGTTAAGCAGCGCAGTACCTCCGGATAATACAACTCCAGAAGGTATCAAGTCACGGTAACCGGCGTCTTCCAGTTCCTGAAACGTAAGATTGAATATTTCTTCTACCCTCGGTTCTATAACTTTTGCCAGGTTCTTGATCGGAATTTGCTTGGCTTTATTTCCGCCGACGGTGGCAACTTCTATTTTTTTGTCTTCGTTTTCCTCGTTCACAAAGACCGTTCCGTGTTCAACCTTTATTTCTTCGGCAACTTCCAGAGGAGTCTGCAGGCCAACCGTTATATCGTTTGTCATGTGTTCTCCGGCCACCGGCAGCACCTTAGAGAACCATATATCGCCTTTCTTGAATACGGCTAAATCCGTAGTTCCGCCCCCGATATCCATCAGCAAAACCCCGAGCTGCTTTTCTGCTGAGGAAAGAACGGCGTGAGAGGAAGCCAGTGGTTCGAGAACCAGTTGTTCTATTCCTATGTCCAGAGAGTTGAGGCACCGAGTTAGATTGTGAACAGCTGTGCTCGCTCCAGTAACTATGTGAACGTCCGCTTCCAACCTTGTCCCTGTCATACCAATAGGGTCAGTGATCCCTTCCTGGTTATCCACGACGAACTGTCTTGGTATTATATGGATCATTTCCGATTGGGGAGGGATTTGCTGCATGGCCTTTGCAGTCTCGATTACCCGTCTAACGTCGTCCTTCCTGATTACGCTGTCGGACCTATTGATCGAGACCGTACCAGTGTTATTCAGATAGTTTATATGTTTGCCCGTTATTCCAGCGTATACAGAGTCGATTTTTACGTCCGCCATCTTTTCGGCTTGACTAACTGCTTTCCGAATAGAGCTGGTTGTTTGGCCGATATCTACAACTACACCCTTTTCCAATCCTTTTGAAGGAGCTTGACCTATTCCAACAATTTCAATAGAGTCATCAACAACATTGCCCACTAAGGCAACAATTTTCGTTGTTCCAATATCCAGCCCCACTACCAAGTCCTCGCTTTCCATTGAATCACCACCCTAAAAACATCAATGATACATTTATTCCCTGGCTAAGTTTTGAGATAAGAATAAAATAGGAGAAATTTTGAACTCTCCTGGATCCATATAACTTTTTATGGTTCTTTGAAACCATTTTTCCATCCCCGCTCAATCCCCCAACTGAACGAAGATGTAAAGCCTCCAATTCTCGTTAATTTGGGCTCGGACTTATATATATCCCCGAAAAGTCCGCTCCAACGTTAATTCAATAATTATTTACTGATCCTAATAATATAATATACTTTCTTTAGATGCAAAGTTATATCTGGGGTGTCAATCCTAAATGACCACGATCTCGGTGACGAGTGTCACCCCAAATTCTTTATACACCCTGTTGCGTAAAATGTCAATTGCTTTTTGGATGTTTTTGGCCGTGGCATGGCCTTTGTTGAGGATAAAATTGGCATGTTGGTGTGAGACGGCTGCATCTCCGACGGAAAATCCTTTTGCTCCCACTTCGTCCAGAAGCTTGCCGGCCGCCATATCGACTTCGGTTGGGTTCTTGAATACTGAACCCGCTGAAGGTTTTGAATAGGGAAACTTTTCCCTTCGCAACTCAAGTATTTCTCCCATACTGGGTTGGTTGGTCTGATGGTCCAGTTCAAATTCGGCTTCGAGAATTATACTCTCGGACCCCTCCTGAAAGAAACTTGACCTGTAGTCGAAGCCAATCTCCTTTCCAGAATTCTCGTGAACTTCGCCCTCAGGTCCGAGGTAAGTTATTTCGGCCAGATAGTCCGAAATTTCCGAACCGAATGCACCGGCATTCATCACGAGACCGCCCCCAACCGTGCCCGGAATTCCGGTGAGAAAGTTAAAGCAACTGCTTCCGGCTTTGTTGGCGATGTCCGCCAGCTTGTAAAGAGGCGTGCCTGCCGCCGCTCTTAGTAAGTTGCCGTCGCTTTCGGTATTACCGAAACCGGGGCCCAGCCTTACAGCTAACCCGTCGAAACCGTCATCCGGTGCTAAAAGATTGCTTCCATTTCCCAGAAATAAGGTCTCGAGATCAAACTCATTGGCGAAAGCGATTGCTTTCCGGAGTTGGTCCAACGACTCGGGCTGGCAGAAGTAACGTGCCGGACCGCCTACGTTCCATGTCGTGAATCCTTTTAGCGGTACGTCCTTTTCTATGATGTCGAGCTTTCGCCTATCGACAACTGTTGAAGCCACGAGAGCCTCCTGTCTTCGGTGGTCGGGAATTAACCGTCAGCCAGTGAGCGAGTGAACTGGTTTATATCTCCCGCTCCCAGGCCAATTAGAAAGTCACCCTCCTTCATATTGTTCTTTATAAAGTTATAGAGTTTTTCTCGTTCAAGAATTCGATGAACATCAGATTTTTTGGTCTTCTCGACTGATTTCTGTATGAGCTGGGATGTTACGCCCGGAATTGGAGTTTCAGAAGCAGGATAAATGCCTGTAATTACTACCATGTCAGCAGGCTTAAACGAATTTCCAAACTGACCGTTTATGTGTTTTGTTCTGCTGAACCTGTGGGGTTGGAAGACTGCCAGAATCCTTTCCGGGTCCCAGCCCTCTTTTACGGCGTTGAGAGTTACCTCTATCTCTTTGGGCAGGTGGGCATAATCATCCACGATTATTGATCCGTTGTTCTGGAGGATTTGAAACCGTCGATTGGGTAGCTCGAACTGTTCCAGGATATCCATCATTTTAGCAAAATCCATTCCGGATTTATAACCTAACGAAAGAGCGGCAAGAGCGTTATACACATTGTGTTTCCCCGGGGCCGGAAGGTTGATACGACCGAAGTTATTTCCCCGGAAATACAGATCAAAACTAGTGTGAGGACCATCCTGAGAGACGTTCTTGGCAGTTAAGTCCGCCTGGCTATCGATTCCGAACGTGAACGGGGAAGTTAATACGTCGTATAGCTTTCTGCTATTACTATCGTCCAGGCAAATAATGGTTTCTCTGGATCGTTCGGCGAATTCCTTGAATCCCTCGATTATCTCTTCCTCGTCCTTGTAAGTGTCAAGATGATCCTTGCCAATATTTGTTATCACCGCAAGATCGGGGTTAAGCTGGGTAAAGTGTCCGTCGGACTCATCGACTTCGGAGATAAAGTGTTTCCCCTCACCCAGTTTAGCGTTACCGCCGAGTTGGTCGCAGTTGGCACCAATCATGTAAGTCGGATCGAGCCCTCCGAATTCGAAGAGCGTCGAAGCCATTGTCGTGGTGGTGGTTTTTCCATGCGTTCCCGCCACCGCGACGCTCTTCTTTTCCTCCATCAATTTTGCTAAAGCGGTAAGCCTTTCCTGGACGGGAATTCCCCGTCTTTTTGCCTCCCTTACTTCTTCGTTATCGTCGGAAATCGCTGAAGATACAACTACCGCGTCCACGTCCCTGGCGATATTGGAACACCTGTGGCCTATGTAAACCTCTGCTCCCGCGTTCCGGAGTATTTTGACATTCGAACCTTCCCTAATATCTGACCCGACGACTTCGGCACCAAGCTGTAGTAATACTCGCGCAATCCCGCTCATTCCGTCTCCGCCGATTCCAATCAAATGGTACTTGTTGTTTGGATTTATCGTTAACATTATTTTCCCTCGTTTATGCTATCTTTTATTATCTTTATCACTTCGTTGGTACCGTTGGTTTTTTCCATGACACTATAACTTTCGGACATTTCTTTTAAAGCCCCCTTTGATGTAAATAAGTCAGTTAGAGTATCTAATAAGGGATAGTCGAGCCATTGGTTCTCCTCAATCACCAAAGCAGCCCCCTTTTCTTCCAGATATTTTCCATTATAGTACTGATGGTTTTCGGCCGCCCCGCTCCAGGGTACGATGATTGCCGGTTTTTTTGAAGCAACCAGTTCGGCCATAGTCCCAGCTCCACCCCTGCAGATGACCAAATCGCTCATTCTGTAAGCGTCGCCCATCTTTTCTATATATTCTACAAGCGAAATCCTGTCCGCGGATAGGGACTCTAACCTCTCGCTAAAAGTAGAATAATTATTGCTACCCGTCTGAATTAGAAATTGAAAAGGGATATCGGTTTTTTTACTCCTTTGTTCAAACTCCTGGATTATTTTTTCGATTAATATTTTTGAACCTTTTGAGCCCCCGAATAAAAGTATTATAGGGGAATCCGGCTTCAAACCAAAATCTTCCGGGTCCGCTTCAGCGTCCTCCTTGGCGATTTCCTCTCTTACAGGGGTGCCTGTAACCGTTGAATCTCGTGACCTAAGGCGATCCTGGGTTTCCGGATAGGATAGGAGGACTTTTCTCACGAACCGGGAAAGTATCCGATTGGTTATCCCCGGTTTGAGGTTTAACTCATGAGTTAGTACCGGAACCCCCAGTATTGTCCCCCAGAAAGCGGGAGGGAAAGTCGTATAACCCCCGGTTCCATAAATTACGTCGGGTTTGAATTCTCTGATAGCGAAGAGAGCCTGAACTAGTCCCAGAGGTAAAAGTACGAGCCCTTTGAGAAAGTCTTTTAAGCTTTGACGACTTAGCCCTCGAATAGTTATAGTTTTGAATTCCAGCCAGTCGTATCGGGGTGCCACCTTGGCTTCTAGCCCCCTTCCAGTACCGATATAACAAATACTGTGCTCGTTTTCTTCGTGCATTTTTTTCATAACGGATAGTGCCGGATAAAAATGTCCTCCGGTACCTCCTCCCGCCACCAGTAATCTCATGAGTTAGCGATATTGACGATACAACCTATCATTGCCAGAGAGACGATTAACGATGAACCACCGTAACTGACAAATGGCAGCGTCAACCCAGTAACCGGTAAGAGTCCAAGGGTGACGCTGAAATTTAACAGAGCCTGAAAACAGATAACGAAAGTGAAACCCGCTGCTATTAATCCCTTTACCCTGTTATCCTGGTTCATTGCTATCTTGAAACCCTCTACTCCTAGAGCGACGAATAAACCTATTATTATCAGTGTACCGATGAATCCCAGTTCTTCCCCTATTATCGAGTAGATAAAGTCGTTGTAACCTGCCGGTAAGTAGAGGAATTTTCCAACTGATTCGCCCAGTCCCTTTCCGAAAATTCCCCCGGAACCAAAAGCAATCAGAGATTGGGTCAATTGATACCCAGTACCCAGCTGATCATTTCCGGAACCAAAAAAGGAAATTAACCTCTGTAATCTATAAGGTTCAATAACAAGTAACCCACCAAGCAGGGGAACTCCCATGGCAATAACCTTTCCTAAATCCACCAGTCTGGCACCTCCGAGAAAAAGAAGGAACCCAGTGGTTGATACGAGAAGGAGCGTCATGCTAAAATCGGGCTGAAGCAGGGTTATGAGAGCAATCGGGCCGATAACTATAAGGAACGGAAGCACACCCAGGGAAAAATCCTCAATCCTATCTCCGAGGTCGACTATGGCAAGAGAGGTCCAGGCAATTAATCCGAATTTCAAACCTTCCGTGGGCTGAAAAGAAAGAGGTCCCAGGTCGAGCCAGCGTCCTCCCGCAGACAGGCCGGGAACCAGGGTTAGGAGTGTGAGGAAGGTAAAACCTGCAAGGAGGTAGCCGCTTAAATCAACTATCCTTGTCAAATCTACTTTTGCGAAGAAGATCAGCGTTGCGAACCCTATTACCGCAGCGATGGATTGCTTTACTAAAAGGTAGTACGAATTACCATAATAATAATCTGAGTAAGCCCAACTAGAACTATATACCATAATCAACCCAAAAGAAGTCAGTAAAAAAGCGCTTAACAGTAGCCTGGAACTTGACCCGTTGAAATCTCCCATCAGTTTATCAGCCCGGATTGTATTTTATATCTCGGATGTCACGGTTCTGCAAGGATTCCCGTCTCGTCTGCGTTTCTACGCTGTCATTTTGTTTAGTGATGTATGTCGTAAATTATCTCAAATTCGAGTCTTTTGTAAGCGAATTTACAATTGTTTTAAACTTTTCTCCTCTCTCCTCGAAGTTATTGAACCGGTCGAAACTAGCACAACCCGGAGATAAAAGCACTGCCTCGCCGAATTCTGCCTCAGCAAAAGCTTCTTCGACCGCTTCTTCCAGTGATTGACAAGTATCGAAGTTAGAAATCCCGTTGTTTTTTAACATTTCGGCTAGCCTCTCCTCAGCTGAGCCGAAGAGATAAATGCCCCGGACCGAGCTAGGTTCGATCTCCTGGAGCAAGCCTTTATAACCGGATTTCTTGGCTTTACCCCCGAGCAGTAGCCGAATCGGCTTCTCGAAGCTGTCGATTGCAGCTCTTGTTGCGTCTGGATTCGTGGCTTTGGAATCGTTGATGAACTCGATTCCACGTTCTGACCCGATAGTTTCCAGCCTATGAGGGAGGTTGAGCCCTTGGGAAATCGGCTCCGGTGGTGGGCTATTAAGACCGCCCTCCCCGAGCAGGCAATTTACGGCTTCGAGTGCCGCACCGACGTTTTCTTTTTGGGGGGCAGTTAATTCTAGCTCGGGTATTTCCAAGGGGGAAAATTCGACCGATGTCGGTTTTTTATTAGGAACTTCCAGGTCTAGTTTTTCGTTTATTACGGCATAGTCTAGTTCGTTCTGGTTGCTAAATATTTTTAACTTTACTTCGCGATATTTTTCGACCGATCCGTGTCTTTTTAGATGATCGGGTCCCAGGTTGGTTAGAACAGACACCCGCGGTTTGAACTTTTGAACGGTCTCGAGCTGGTAACTGCTAACTTCGACTACCGCCACGTCCGTTGGCGACAATGAGGGAACCTCGCTGATAAACGGAGTCCCGATGTTGCCACAGGCGGTCGAACTCGTGCCGGAGAACTTGAGAAGTTCATTTATTAAATTTACGGTCGTTGATTTGCCGTTAGTTCCCGTAACTGCGATGATTTTGTCGGTCGGTGATAGCCGGTATGCAAGTTCGATCTCTCCTATAGTGGGGATTCCGAGGCTTCGGCCGCGTCTTACCAGCTCGTGACTGGCTGGAACTCCAGGAGAAAGGACAACCATATCGGAATTTAGCAACCTTTTCGAATGCTTTCCTTCCTCGAATTCTACTCCCTTTCTTCTAAAACTGTTCCTTGCTTCCGGATCTAGCTCGGTTTTCTCGGTTACAAAAACGTTTACGCCTTTCTCGACCAGATAATCTACTACAGCTTGCCCCGTTGTCCCGGCGCCCATTACCGCTATTTCGTCGTATTCTCCGAGAAGTCTATCTTTAGCCATTTTTTCACCCTAAGATTCGCACGTGAAACTTTACTTTTCTATCTGGATGAGTTCAACGACTCCTGTCCTCTTGATGGACGAACTAGAAGAACTAATGGTTGGTTAAGATAGGATATATGTTAAATATTTGATAGATCACGGGTATTTTGGATGGCAGTATTTGGTTTTCCTTAAGTTGGAAAACTCTATCGGCCCTTTAAAGACTTCTACGCGCAGAGAAAAAAGGTTTCCCTGGTCCTGGATTAAAAAAAGCGAACTACCTTGAGGGTCTAGGTAGTTCGCCAGGTCGTATATTATCTGATTACAGACAATACCTAAAGTAGTTAAATTATCTCCATTACCTTTTCTTTAAGCTCGTCCGGGGATACCAGGTCAACGTAGTCCCTGGACTCATCCATCTTTTCTTTTGCTTTTTCCTTGAATTCGTCCTGGACCACTATGAGGACTGGTATATCGTGTCTTCGGCAGGCAAAGAGCCTGTCGTCGATCGAAACGTGTTCCATGTCAGTTACCGAAACCAGTTTGTGAAGGTAGGAGATTATTACGTCGAAGCCGTCTGAGCCTTTAACGTGAGCGATGTATTTCCCATGTCCGTCGGTACCGTTTCCTAGGGGGAGAGTATCGTTCCCTTGAGCACAGAGGCTACTTAGTAAATCCGGATCCGTGCCTTCCATATAACCAATTAAGGCCATTTAAATCACCTCAAACTATTATATAGGTGAGAATGCCTTCCCTTCAATAGAATAGACGCGAGAAGGCAATAGGTTTATTCCTCTTCCCGGATTTTCAGGTAAACGTGAGTTAGCACGAGCGTGACCCAGGTCTGGAATACAGTAGTGAGTATTACGCTAACTGTGGCGCCCCATCCCGGTGGCAGTCCTGCGAGAGTGAAGCTGATCAGCAAAAGTGGTACTTCAAATATGAGAATAATCCGGAAAATACTACCCCACCTATCGTTGGTATGGCTCCAGCTGTTTTCCAGGGCTTTAGTAATGTCAGTTTCCCTGCCAAGGAGGACCTCCTGATTTGTAAAGATAAATTTGACGTAGAGGTAAATTCCCGGAATTATGAACAGGAAAAACCCGAGAATAATTCCCGTCCAGGCAACGAGGTTTACCGCTACTAACGGAAAATAGCTCGGCCTCACGTTGTCAAAGGAGCCGGCCAGGCTGGGAGGTTCACCGGAATGGATATATCTGTCGAGAAAGATCGTCATCCCCGAAGTGAGGGGGGTAATGAGAAGTAAAATCAGGATTCTCAGGATAATACTCCAGCTTGGACCGAATGCCTCAATCGCAAGGTCCGAGCCCATGGCGGCATTTAAAAACGCGGAAACGAAAAAAGGCGCAAACAGCAAGGGGAAGTTAGTGGTTTCCTTTATTGCCCCTTCTATTAGCTCGTTTAATTTCATTTAATTACCCAGTTCTTTCTCAACCTTTGAAACTGCTCGTCCAATTATTTCCAGTCCCTTTTCCAGGTTTACTTCTTCTATTACGAGCGGGGTCAAAAGTCTAATTACGTTATCATGAAGACCGGCTGTAGGAAGAATCAATCCATCTTTCAGGGATAGCTCGACGATTTTCCGAGTTACTTCCGGTGCGGGTTCTTTTGATTGTTTGTCTTTAACTAACTCCAGAGCCAACATTGCTCCTAGCCCTCTGACGTCCCCGACTATTTCAGTTTCCTCCTTCATTCTGAGAAATTCTTCCCTGACCCGTTCGCCGATCTCTGAAGCGCGCTCGAGGAGATCCTCTTCATCTATAACGTCCAGCACGGCAAGGGCGGATTCTATGGCGACCGGATTGCCAACGTAAGTTCCGCCTATACTTCCCGGTTCCGGGGAGTCCATTACTTCTTCTTTTCCTATGACACCGGATAGAGGAAGTCCGGAAGCAAGGGATTTTGCGACCGTAATTAGATCGGGTTCGACGTCAAAATGTTCGCAGGCAAATAACTCCCCCGTCCTGCCTATACCAGACTGGATTTCGTCGAATATTAAATCGATTCCGTATTTATCGGCCAAATTACGGAGGTAGGGCAAAAAATCGTCCGGTGGTACAAGGAAACCACCTTCGCCAATGACAGGCTCAACGATTATAGCGGCGACGCTTTCCGGGTCCACCATCTGGATTAATTTCGTTTCTAGCTCTTCTACCAGAACACTTTTCCTGTACTGACTGGGGTAAGGTAACCTGTAGACGTCCGGGGCGAACGGACCGAAGCCAGCTTTGTAGGGGGACGCCTTGTGAGTCAACGACATGGTGAGTAAAGTTCGACCGTGAAACCCGTTCTCAAATGCGACGAGCGCACCTCGTCCCGTATCCGCTTTCGCGAATTTTACTGCGTTTTCGACCGCTTCCGCTCCACTATTGAAAAAGGCAGCTTTCTTGGGAGTATTCCCGGGAGCGAGTTCCGACAGTCTGGCAGCGAGTTTTGGATAACTCTCGTAAGGGATGGCGCTGAAGTCCGTGTGGAAAAACTTTTCCGCCTGGTTTTTTACCGCATCCACCACTTTAGGATGGCTGTACCCTACTGCCATGCAGCCCCATCCTCCACTAAAATCTATGTAACTATCGCCGTTTTTGGTGTGGACTATTGCCTTCTCTCCCCGTTCGATGTATTCGGGAACTAAGGAGCTCATTGATTCCGGTAAGTAACCTTCTGGTTTTTCTCTATTCATCTGATTTTCCCCCTCGGCCGATTTTTTTGTTCGAATAATTAGTTTCTCGCAAAATTGTTGGCTGAATGCTATCTATCGTCTGAACTAAATTATGATAGTAAAGCAGGTAGGTGGTTGCAATTAGTTTAACTATCAGGGATTTGTTTGTTAGTTCCGTAATCTTGTCGGTGCGGGGGTCCTGTTAACCTAAAGAAAAAGTTTACTTGTTCGTAATCGCCCGTGAGACTTGTTTTTTTGATCATATCATCTTGATAAGCTAATATTAGCTGAACCGGTTAATCGGGGGCGGTATTATGAATCATAAAAGACGCTTATTGATCCCCTTAGTAGTTATTGGTCTCGTCCTTACGTTATCCTTTGGGATGACGGCGAAGTTAGATGATTCAGGGGCGAGAAAAACCATTACTCTTTATCAGAACGGACCCTCGCTGGTCGTGATGAAGGAGAGCGTAAAACTGGTGGAAGGGGAGAATAGCCTGAGGAGAAGTTTACCCGCGACGGTGGTGCCGGAGACGGTTTTTACCGTTAGTCCGGATGCCAGTCTGAGGACGGCAAAGACGATTCCAGTCGTAAATTCACAGGACCAGTTGCTCGGGGAACTTGTCGGCACCCGTGTTTCCCTAGTTAAATCGGGAACTCCGGATACTGTGATTGAAGGTATACTGGTCGGTATCTTTGGTGGCAAACCCTTGCTAAGAACCTCAAACGGTCTTATGAGGTTAATCAGTGAACCGGATGAGTATCGGTTCCAGGGATTTTCCCCTGAGGGCAAAAACGCCAGGCTGGAACTTGAACTGACCGCCGAAGAAGAAGTTGAGACGGAGCTGACTGTCGGCTATCAACTCTCTAAATTAAACTGGTCGCCTCAGTACGTCGGATTTCTGGACGAAGAAGACGAATCGTTGATTCTTAGGGGAATCGCCCATATCAATAACCAAACGGGCTGGGATTTCAGAGGAGCCGAGGTGAAGTTGCTTGCGGGAGAGCCCAGCAGGGAAAGACAAGGAGCTAATTTTGCAGAAGCTAGGAGCCTAAGTCAGCAGGAGACCCCGAGCCCGGAACAGGTTTTTGAATACTACCGCTACGAATTGGGGTTCCCCGTGGATCTGGACAGCGGCGTAGGGACCCAGGTTAAATTTCTCCACCGGGATTCCGTTGACTATCGAAAGTATTATTTGTTCGAACCCCATTCTTCCTCAGCTGTCAGGACGATATTAGAGTTAGTCAACGAGGAAGATGAAGGTCTGGGGCTTCCACTTGCCTCGGGTACTGTACGGATATACGAGGATACTGACGATAAAACTTTTGTCGGAGAAGACACGCTACCAAATCTCTCGGTAGAAAGGGAAGCGGAATTAGAACTGGGTGACGCGTTTGACGTGAAAGGCGACAGGAAGAGGATCAGTCACGAGAAGATAGATGAAAGGGTCTGGAAGGATGAGATCAAGCTAACGCTCGACAACAAAAAGGAGAAGCCGGTACAACTGCTTGTTAAGGAAAGGTTGTCGGGAGACTGGGAGATACTACGGTCGAGCCATGATTACGAAAGAATCGATTCCCGGTTAATTCAGTTTGACAAAACCCTTCCGGCTAAAGAAATGGTCGAGATTACCTATCTCGTCCAGTACGAGCGTTGATCACTTCCCTGGAATTATGATTGATTAAATCTTAAATTTTAACCATGCAAAATGGAGAAGAGGCTTTTGATTACTCTCGGTATGCCGGGGCAATTGAAAATGCTCTGGGAAGGTTAGCTGCAAAAAACGGTGTGGTTAGTACCCGGCAAATTCAGTTGGAGACATCCGTCCCGAAAGATTTAATAACTGAAGTCTTAAATAGAGAAATGGTTGATTTTCCTGATAGGGTCGACGAGATTATCGACAGCGAGGAGGGTAAAAAGTGGAAGAAGTAAGTTTTGGGACCGATGGTTGGAGAGGCATTATTGCCGATGATTATACCTATGAAAATCTCGGTCGAGTCGCCGAGGCGACAGCAAGCTATTTGAAGTCGCCCGATCGGCGAGAGCTGGAAATATATGACCAATGGGGAACACCATACAGGCCTGCTGATGACGGAGTAGTTATCGGATACGATGGCCGGTTTTCGTCGGAAAACTTCGCACTCTACGTTGCCAGAGTACTTGAAAAGTCCGGCGTGCCCGCCTGCGTATCGCGGACCATGGTTCCCACACCGGCACTGTCTTTTGCCGTTAGAGAAATGGGAGCGGCTGCGGGTGTAATGATTACTGCCAGTCACAATCCTTCCGAGTATAATGGTTTCAAAGTTAAGATCGAATCGGGTGCTTCTGCTCCTCCCGTGGTAACGGACAGTATAGAGGAAAATCTCCCCGCCGACTCGCCTGAAGTCGACGAGGGGCTGGAAGTGGAGAGAGTTGACGTTACTTCAAGCTATGTCGACGCTCTTGCCGAGATCGTCGATGGAGATGTGATTACAAGAAACCCCGTTGTGGCTGTCATAGATTCCATGTACGGTTCGGCTCAGGGGCTTACAGCGGAGGTGCTGGATAAATTTGGTGTTCAATCAGTGGAAATTAGGGACGAGTTCAATCCGAGTTTCAAGGGAATTAGACCAGAACCTCTCGAGGAGTACCTGGATCCTCTAAAGGAAGCAGTTGCCGAACAGAAAAAAGAAGTAGACATACCGATAATCGGCGTAGTAACGGACGGGGACGGGGACAGAGTGTCTGCAGTGGCGGAAGATAGTTCGTTTATAGATGCCCACAGAACCTATGCCCTGTTGATGAGGTACCTGATAGAAGAGAAAGAATGGGGAGGAAAGGCGGTCAAAAACTTCCCCCTTACGGACATGATCTTCAAGATAGGGCAAAAGCACGATAGAGAAGTGACCGAGACGCCGGTGGGGTTCAAGTTTATCGCCGAAAAGATGGTGAAAGAAGACGTGCTCATCGGGGGAGAAGAAAGCGGCGGTATCGGCCTGAAGAATCACATACCCGATCGTGACGGAATTTTCTGTTC
Source organism: uncultured Thermotogae bacterium (assembly GCA_964649445.1). Taxonomy (GTDB): domain Bacteria; phylum Bipolaricaulota; class Bipolaricaulia; order M55B111; family M55B111; genus JAGXLP01. The sequence continues at coordinate 18,351 of CAZYPS010000027.1, forward strand.
GCTGATGCTAATAGAGATGGTTGCTCGGTCGGGAAAACGGCCGACGGAACTGGTAGACGATATGATGGAAGAATTTGGCGGCCACTATTACCGGAGGAACGACATCCACCTGGAAGCTCGACAGGAAGTCGAGGAACGAACGATGGAAGACCCTCCGGAAAGTATCGGAGATTTTGGAGTTCGGAAAGTCGAGACGACCGACGGGGCAAAACTTCGGTTTGAAGATGGGTGGTTACTGATAAGAGCTTCCGGGACTGAGCCACTGTTGCGACTTTACTGCGAAATGGACGACATGAGTAAAGTCGATCAAGTATTATCAGAAGCGGAAAACTACGCGCGAAACCTGGCAGGTGAATAAAACAAGATGAAAGAAGAGCCCGAAAACTACAATTTCGAGGAAATAGAAGACAAATGGCGAGACTACTGGAAAGAGGAAGGTACGTTCAAGACGGATCTGGCTGAGACCGCAGACAACTTTTATTACCTTAATATGTTTCCCTATCCTTCCGGGACGATGCACGTCGGTCACGGAAGGAACTACATAATCGGGGACACTCTAACCCGGTTTATGAGGATGAAGGGGCTAAACGTCTTGAACCCGATGGGGTTTGACGCTTTCGGACTTCCGGCGGAGAATGCCGCAATAGAGCGAGGGGTTCAGCCCGGAGAGTGGACTCAGGAAAATATCAACGACTTCAAGGAGCAGTTTCGCCAGTGGGGAATAGAGTACGACTGGGACAAGGAGGTTCAGACTCACGATCCTGGTTACTACAAATGGACACAGTGGTTGTTCCTCAAACTATTCGAGGAAGACCTGGCCTACCGGGACGAGAGTCCGGTCAACTTCTGTCCTCACTGTGACACGGTGCTCGCCAACGAACAGGTTATAAACGGAAAGTGCGAACGCTGCGATACCGAAGTCGAAGAAAAACAATTAGAGCAGTGGTTCTTCAGTATAACGGATTACGCTCAGGAATTGCTGGAAGACCTGGACGAGCTGGACGGCTGGCCCGACCACGTGAAAAAGATGCAGCGTGACTGGATTGGCAGGAGTGAAGGTGTCGAAATAACTTTCAACCTTGCCGATCGTGGGGGAGAGTTGGACGTCTTTACCACGCGGCCGGACACCCTTTTCGGCGCGACTTATATGGCTCTCGCTCCTGAACATCCGCTCGTCGACGATATAATCGAAGACGTTGAGGACGAGGGCAAGAGGGAAAAGTTGAGTTCTTTTGTAAAAGAGACGAAACGGATAGACCAGACTAGGAGAGCCGGTGGAGACCTCGAGAAAGAAGGTGTATTTACGGGCGAATACGCAGTCAATCCGGCAACCGGGGAAGAAATTCCGATATGGATCGCTAACTTCGTTCTGACCGAATACGGCTCCGGCGCGATAATGTCCGTACCGGCTCACGACCAGCGGGACTTTGACTTTGCCCGGAAATACAACCTGCCAATTGTGGAGGTCGTAGCTCCGGAAAAAAACGAACCCACCGGGGAGTTAGAGGAAGCTTACGAGAAGCCGGGTTACCTCGTTAATTCTGGCGATTTTAACGGTCTGGACTCGGACACGGCTTACAGAGAGATCGGCGAATGGTTGGAAGAGAAAGGTAAGGGCGAATTCACCGTCAATTTTAAACTCCAGGACTGGCTGATAAGCAGGCAGCGTTACTGGGGTGCGCCGATACCGATGGTCCACTGTCCCGAATGCGGAGTTGTGCCCGTACCCGAGGAAGATCTTCCAGTGGAACTACCTGAGGTCGACTTTATAGGGAGCAAGGGGTTATCCGCAATAAACGAGTTCGTCGAGACGACCTGTCCCGAGTGCGGAGGTGAAGCGAGACGGGAAACGGACACAATGGATACGTTCGTTGATTCGAGCTGGTATTACCTCAGGTACATATCTGCCGGGGACGAGGAGAAGATATTCGATTCCGACAAGGTAAACGAGTGGCTTCCGGTAGACCAGTACGTCGGGGGAGTGGAGCACGCGATACTTCATCTCCTCTATTCGAGGTTCATAACAAAGTTCCTCAAGGATATCGACCTTGTCGACTTCGAGGAGCCGTTCGAAAGACTGTTTACTCAGGGCATGATCTCTCATCGGGCATACCGCTGTTCCGACCATGGCTGGATCCGGCCCCAAAACGTTGAAGACGGAGATAAATGTCCGGAATGCGATGAGGACCTCAGGGTCACTATGGAATCCATGTCCAAGTCGAAGAAGAACGTTGTATCTCCAAATAAGCTCATCGACGAATATGGCGCGGACACGGAAAGAATATATACACTGTTTATCGGACCGCCTGAGAAGGACGTAGAATGGAGTGATAAGGACGTAAAAGGTAGTCACCGGTTCCTGACACGAGTTTGGCGGTTGGTTATCCAGCATTTGGACCTGTTTAAAGAAGATCACGAACTGAATGTCGAGGAACTTGATGACTCGGAGGTAGAGCTCTGGCGAAAGGTTAACCAGACGATAAAGGAAGTAACCGAGGACCTCGAAAACTTCAGCTTCAACACGGCAGTCTCCTCGGTTATGGAATTGACCAACGAGTTCTACAGAGTGGTGTCCGACGGAAATACGAATAAAGGTCTGCTGAAAGAAGGAATAAGAAGGCTAGTTTTGATCATTTCGCCGTTTACTCCGTTTGTCGGAGAAGAGCTCTGGCATAGGATGGGTAATGATTATCCAGTTGCCGAGGAGGAGTGGCCCGGGTGGGACGAGGAGGCGCTTCAGGAAGAACAAACAGAACTGGCAGTTCAGATAAACGGCAAAGTCAGAGCTCACCTGGAAGTTCCGGTGGATATTTCGGACGACGAGGAAGAGCTTCGTGAAAGAGCATTAAATCTCGACAGAATCAGCGAACGAGTCGACGGTAAGGAGATAAAGAAATTCATCGTCGTTCCCGGTAACCTGGTAAATATAGTAATTTAACCTTCGATAGAGGACCTGTGGTTACCAAAATCTCAAAAAGCCGAGCTAGGACTTGTGGTTGATTGGGACGATCTTGAATAGCTAGTTGGGTATAGTTATAATGTCTTTGCTTGGCGACGTAGCCAAGGGGCCTAAGGCAGGGGATTGCAAATCCCCCATCCCCGGTTCAAATCCGGGCGTCGCCTCAC
>CAZYPS010000028.1:0-21078 GCA_964649445.1 uncultured Thermotogae bacterium
CTTTCTTCTCGTAAGGTCAGTATTTTCTGATGTGGTCATTTTGTTTGTTTCCTCCTCGATATAATCTCAAACGGGAAATATCACAAAGATCAATAAACTCCAGAGAGAATGTGAAACTATCAGGGGAGCAAGGTCGTCTTCTTCGTAGTACATCCACCCCCAGACCACTCCGGACACAAGTGCCGCAACCAGCAGGGTCAAATTTAGTGCCCATATGTGGACCAGCGAGTAGAGTATTGCTCCCGCAAGTAGCCCCATCAACCTTCCATACTTATCTCCTAACGTCCTCTGAACGGTGCCTCGCCAGAATATCTCTTCACCGGGTCCTATTACGATAACCAGTAACGCTCCGATCACCGGCATTGCAGCAGAACCAGAGTTGCTATATACTGCCGCTATTTCTGCTTCGGCGAACGGAATCAACCTTTTAACTACAATATTCCCGACCCAGAATATTCCATATAGCCCTATAGCGGAGGTTACACCCAGCAGGATGCTTCGACCATTCCAGGTCATCAACTGCTCATAGTTCTCCCATCTATAGAGCGACAAACTGGCAAGTACAAAGACTGCAGAACTCATTTCTAACCAGAAGTTATACGGGTTCAGGTAGAATGATACGAACCAGAACCCAAAAGCGAGCAATACCAGGTAAAATAAGTTTCTTACTTCTATATCAGTTTGCACTATAATACGGTCTCAAAAAATAGAGAAACCGATAACAGTCCCGCAAAAGCAACCTCCAGCCTGGCCGTTCTGGCGTCAGCATCTTCGGGTATTGCCTCGAAAAAACTCCGGATTAACTTGAAAGCCCTGGGAAATGACAAAAAGCCGAGTAACCCCCACAAACCAATAACTCCTCCGATAACTAAGTACCCGAGAACAGAATAAACAGCTACTATTAACAGGAAATAGAGAATTAGGGCGTCCTCTTTACCAATTAACGTCGCTATCGTCTCTACCCCTGCTTCTTTATCGTAACCCCTGTCTCTAAGATTGTTGGCAAGTAGAACCAGCGCGACAAGCAATCCAAGGGGGATAGAGATTAGCAAGGGTCTCAGGGAAATGGCCCCTGCCTGGACGTAGTAGGCACCACTCACCATCAGTGGTCCCCAGACCAAAAATACGGCCAGCTCTCCCCAGCCAAGGTACTTGTACTCGACGCCTCCCCCGGTGTAAAAAATGCTGGCAGCAAAACCTATCAACCCTAATACAACGACCATAGGCCCACTAACGTAAGTCAAATACGCGCCAGCTGCAGCCACGCCAAAATAAGCCAGGCTGCAATAGAAGAGCAACTCTTTCGGCGTGAGCCACTTTTCCACTAGAGGCTGGCTCCGGTACTTTGCCGTCGGGGACTCTTCGTTATCCACTCCCGATTGGAAATCAAAATAGTCGTTTATAAGGTTCGTTGCACCGTGAAACAAAACCGTACCAAGAGAAACAACGACGTAGTAAACCGAATTGAAATTACCCGCCTCCGCAGCCAGCAACGTACCCACCAGTACTGAAAGCAATGTCATTGGAAAAGACCATGGCCGGCTCCCAACCAGGAGAGCTTTTGCCTTGTTCATAGGTACGCCTTACCCCGTCAGGAAAAGTCGTCGTAAAGTATATCCTCTTCGTCAACTCCATAGTCCGTCAAAAGATCTATTGTCGCATCCATCATGGGAGGAGGTCCGCAGAGATAACCTTCCATGTCTTCTCCTTCCTCCAGGTAATCCTTCATGACTTCAGTTATTAAACCAACTTCTCCTTCCCATTCCGGCTGGGATGAATCCAGGGCGGGTACGTAGTTGAAGTTGTCGTACTCTTCAGCCAGCTCTTCCAGATCTTCGTGATAATAAAGATCTTCCAGGGTTCGAGCTCCATAAAAAAGCCATATTTCCCTGTCGACACCTTTCTCGAGGAGCGAAAATACAATCGAGCGCAACGGTGCTAGCCCAACTCCTCCAGCAACGCCGACGATAGTGGCGTCCGTATCCTGGACGTAGAAGTCACCGAAAGGACCGGTAAATTCTACTTCTTCACCTACTTCCAGCTCGTGCAGGTAAGTGGAACCCAATCCCCCTTCTATTAGTTGAACTGTCAGCATGACTTTGTCGTGAACGCTTTCTTCCGAGGCAATAGAATAAGCTCTATCTACGGTGTCTCCGTCCGCCGGAACCTGAACCTGTACGTATTGGCCCGCCTTGAAGTCAATCGTTTCCGGTTCCTTCAAATCGAATATTATCTCTTTTATCGACGGGGTGACATCCTTGGTTGATATTACCTCGGCTTCGTATTTTTCGACCTCGAGGTATTTTTCCTCAATTTCAACCTTCATGTCTTCTCTTACCTTAACCTGGCAGCTGAGTCGAACGCCGTCGATTAACTGTTGCCGTGTGAGCATGGGTTCTTCCGTCGGCAGGACGGGTCCGCCACCTTCTTTCACCTTTGCGGTACAGAAACCACAGCTACCCTGACCTCCACAGGCGGATGGAATGTAGATTTCGTTGTCCGTAAGTGACTGCAACAAAGTCGTTCCCCCTTCGACGACAAACTCTTCCTCACCCTCGTTTACGTCGAGGTTTACGTCCTCGTATTCGGCGAATAGTTTGTTAGCTACTACCAGAATAACAGCCAGCGAACCGGCAACTATATCGAGAACTATTATCGGAGTTAAATAACCCATCTGGATCCCCCTTATTTAATTCCAACCATGCCGGAAAACCCGAGAAATGCAAACGCCATTATACCGGCGATCAACATTGTGATTCCCGGGCCCTGGAGAGGCTTAGGCACGTTAGCGAATCGCAATCGTTCCCTGATAGAAGCGAGAGACACGATCGCAACTGACCAGCCTATACCGCTACCAACTGCGAATACTATTCCAGTCAGCAGGGTATAATCTCGGAGAATCATGAACAATGAAACACCCAAAATTGCACAGTTAACCGTTATTAGCGGCAGAAATACGCCCATCGTTGTATACAGGGAAGGGAAGAACCTCTCAATAACCATTTCGAGCACCTGAACCGTAGACGCAATAACTATGATAAACGCGATGTACTGGAGATACTCCAACCCGTATGGTACCAATAGGTAGTTATAAACCGGCCAGTTAACGGCACTTGTAACTGTCATAACCAGAGTAACTGCGATCCCCATTCCCCAGGCCGAGGACAGTTTTTTGGACTGTGATACCAGAGGGCACCATCCCAGGAAATATCTCAGAGCGATATTATGAGCGAATATGGCAGCAATAAGTATAGAAACGTATCTCATTTTATTCCTCCTCCACAGGCGAAATTGCTCTCTGAATCCAGATCAATACTCCCAGTACAAGGAATCCACCGGGAGCAAGAATCATACTTACCCATGGCGTCCAGCCGGACCCAAGAACCTGCACTCCGAATAGCGTTCCGAATCCAAGCAACTCCCTCACCACGGACATTGCGATCAACGCCAACCCGAATCCAGTCGCTACTCCGGCAGCGTCGACCACCGAGTCCCAGGGTGAGTTCTCGCTTGAGAAAGATTCCAGCCTTCCCAGGATCACGCAGTTCGTAATAATCAATCCTACGTAAGCTCCTAAAGCCTGGCTCAACGGCATAAAGAATGCCCGCAAAAACATGTAAACCAGCGTCACGAACGTCGCAATCACGAGCATATATACGGGAATCCTGACTCTCCGCGGCACTGACTCCCCTAACAGGGATACGACAAATGCACTAGCGGTAAGGACGAAAAAAACCGCCACTCCCATCGTTAGGCCGTTGGCCACCTTATTAGTTATCGCGAGAGTTATACAGAGACCCAGCATTTGTCTAAATACCGGGTTATCCTCCCATACTCCAGCCGTATAGATATCTTTCGTATTATTCATGGCTCAACCTCTCCATAACTTTATCAGTAAGCATATTAGTTCGAACTTCACTCACGCTACCGTTTATAATTCCCTGTACGGCTTTGCTGGTTCTTGTAGCCCCAGTAATGGCATCCACCTTATTTTCGGCATCACCAGCATCCGTAACCACCAGAATTTCGGGTTTTAATACTTTACCGTTAAATTGACTCAGAAACTCCTCTTCCGTTATTCTTGCTCCCAGTCCGGGAGTCTCCTGATGATCCAGGAACTCAAGCCCAACTATCGTCTCCAGATCGGGTTTCAGCGAGATTATCCCGGTTATCGGACCCTGAAATCCCGAACCACTGATTTCAAACGATACTTCCGTGAGTTCTCCCTCTTCATCGTAACGTAAGTAGAATTCCTTACCCTCTAGCTCTTCCGTTTTGAACTCTGATTCAAATTTTTCCTTCAGATCATCCGATTCGAACTGGACGTTCACCGAATTCAGAACGGCTTCTCTTAGGTTTCTCGCTTCGTTCCTTTTGATAATTGGTCTGGTGGAAACGTTTATAAAACCAAGCACACCCGCGCTAACGGTCGCAACCAGGACCAATATAGTTACCATCCAGATTTCTTTCTTCATTCTATCACCGTGGGATTATTTGTAAGGTTTCTGTATAGGCCCGTATCTAAACGTCATTACCATCTCGTCGAAGAGCGGGGCAAACATGTTCATCAAAAGAATTGAGAACATAACGCCTTCCGGATAGCCGGAAAATGCCCTTATAGATACGGTCATTACTCCCAGAAAAACTCCGTAAACCCATTTGGCCTCTTTCGTAGTCGGGGAAGAGACTGGATCAGTCGCCATATACATAGCTCCGAACATCAGCCCTCCTGCCAGAAGCTGGAATACGGGCGGTGCAACTAGATTTGGCCATAGGTACATGCCCAGCGTGGAAAAGAGGAAAACTGAACCGAGGTAGGAGACCGGAACACGCCAATCGACTATCCTGGCAAGCATAAGAAATATACCTCCGGCCAGGACCAGGAGTGCGGAACTTTCACCAAGACAACCCGGAATGTTTCCCAGGAAGAGTTTCCTCAATGATTCCAATGTTCCGGCATTGGCGAAAACTCCCAGAGGTGTCGCAGAAGTAACCGTGTCGACGGTAAACTGATTGAAACCGGCCCATCCTCCCGTCAATGGAACAAGCCAATCCGAAGCCATCGCAACCGGGAACGTTATCGTGAGGAATACTCTTCCCACGAGTGCCGGGTTAAATATGTTGTATCCTGTACCGCCAAAGACTTCCTTGCCCAGAATAACTCCAATAATTATTCCCACGGCTACCATCCACAAAGGCAAATTGGGAGGAAGGATAAGCGGAAACAGAATTCCTGTTACCAGAAACCCTTCAGTTATTTCTTCCTTCCTTATCAACGTAAACGTCACTTCCGCTATTCCCCCTGCCACGTAGGATACCACGATCATTGCCAGGGCTCGCCAGCCATAGAAATAGATCGAAGCCAGAGCAGCGGGAGCAACCGCAAGAACTACCGCGAACATGTAGCGCTTAATCTCTATGTAATCTCGTAAAAAGGGGCTTTCCTCTGCACTTATCCCCGGCTCGAAAATGATCGAGCGGACGGTCTCAATTACTTCGGTAATGTGCTTGAGATAGGGGTGATCTTCGGCATAACTGGATATCTCTGAGAATAGCCGCTCTAACTTATTCACTCTCCTCACCTCTTCCTTCTTCGTCTTCTTGGGTAATTACTGAAACCAGTCCTTCCTCATTCTTCTCGTACTTTACGTAATTATGATCTTCACCCGGTTGTGCCTGTTTTGCTCGTTTTACCGTCTCACTTAAAGGTAGTTTCGATGGACAGACGTAGGAACACAGACCACAATCGACGCAGCGCTGCGGCTGTAATCTGTTAACTTCGTCGACCATATCGTGGTTGTGAGTTTTTAATATCTGGAACGGAAGAATATCTACAGGACACATGTCACTACACCAGCCACAATATACGCAGGGTCTCTCTTCACCGTGTAGGCCTGAATCGGCAATCTTCTGGCTGTTAGGTGCCAGAGCGGAGAAGAAAGCATTAGTATAGGAATTCTTTCTTATTCCGGGATGCAACCAGGCAAGTAATTGACTGCCCTGGGGCTTGGTCAATTGGACCAGAGATTCCATTTCTCTGCCAACCGGAATCTCCAGATCCTCTATTTTTTGCCCCGATAAAGGTCCCCCAACAATCGTGAGAGCACCTACGTCGTCCTTTATATTATCCCCGATAGCATACTTTAAGGGAGCACCAATAGGAGTCTCTATTATATTATCTACGGTAGCCGGTCCACCCAAACTAAACCTTCTGCGGATAAACGGAACTCCCTCAACCACTGCACGGAACGTCTCCAGCGGGAATACCTCCGGCAGAGCTAGAATGCCATGATCCAGCAAGTACCCTCCCTCGTCAAGTTTTTCTTTCCCCAGTACCTCCCGAGCCAGCATTTTCGATTTACTCAGATAACTTTCATTTTCGACGAAATGTACTTTTATCCGCTGACTCGAGGAAAGTTCTTCCAGTTTCTCCTGGGATCTTTTATCAAGGAAAAAGTGAACCTGTGATTTTGGAAACGTCCTGGCCAATATTTCGAGACCGGTCTTATAAGAAGAAAATTCTTCTTCGAAATCAAACTGATGATGGACAAATGGCTCGGTCTTAACGCCATTGATGAGCACTTGCTCCACCTGGGCAGGTTGGAATAAGGAGCTATTAAATTCCGTGGGCACTCCGGTCTGCCCGAACGAAGTAAGGCCCGCCAAATAGAGCAATTCTCTCAGGTTTTTCGGTTTTTCCTTTTCCCACTCTATTCCGCTGCCCTGTATTTCCTGTTCCGGAGAGACATTTATCTTAACCCCCTGGACTTTCCCGTCTAACTTGTCTCTCGTTTCTTCGTGGTAACCATCCAATTCGACTATCTCAATTACTTCCCCAGCCAAACTAGCAAGAGCGGGTGTAGACACCGAATCGTCGTCTCTGGCAACTATTTCACCCGCCTCTACCTCGTCCCCGACCTCTACTCCCGGCGATAAACTGGAACCAAACCCTCCTTTCATCGGAACGGTAACTGTTTCCAGTTCATCCCTTACTCGAAGAGTCAATTCCGATTTTTCTTCGTATTGTTGTAGATCTAGTCCAAACATGTTCACTTTATTCACCGTATTTTTTTAGTTAGTGATCCATACCTCATATTGAGATTTCCTGACAAACTAAACCCAGCAACCAAAAATCGAACTTTTACTCCTTGAGTTCATTCTACCCTGAATATAAAATTCTTTTTGCTTTAATGCAATGTAATTTAATTTCCGACATTCTTCCTCTTCCCTTCTTACTGTTAATCTTGTTTACCCAACTTCAATAAATAAATCAGCCAATATACCCGGTCAGCTAAAACTCGTTTATACCTACACGGTCAGCCCTCGTCCAAGATAAGTCCTACCTCTTATCTCCTCACCACCAAAGAAACGGGCTGCAATCCTCAAAGCAGTCCCTGCTTCTGAGTCCTCCAGAGTCACGGGCAGAGATTGTTTGGCTTTTTCCGCATACTCCCGCGAATACCTCAGGCTTTCCTCCATGGCACCAGAACGTTTTATGATTTCTATCCCTTTCTCTATCTCGTCTCTTTCCGGGTCGTCCTTCCTCAACAGGTCTTTAATGACATCACTCCTCGAGGACTCCTCCAGGGCGATCATCATCGGAAGAGTAAGAGTTCCTTCTTTCAGATCGTTCCCAGGTTCCTTTCCCAGTTCTTCTTTTGATCCAATGAGATCCTTAAGATCGTCCGTGATTTGGAAAGAAAGGCCTAAGTTCAGTCCATAACTCTCCAACCCTTCTTGGTCCTCTTTACTCGCACCACATGCTTTTGCCCCGAGAAGACAGCTTTTCCCCATCAATAATCCGGTTTTCTGCCGGATTCTTTTGATATATTCCTCAAAGGAAAGCTCATAATGATCCTTATTTATAGTCTGGTCTGCCTGCCCTCTCGTCATTTCCAGGGCGGCCTTCAGTAAATGCTTCAGGTAGTTGCTGTCTTCCATTTTTGTTAGTGAATTCGCGGCAAACGTATAGAGCAAATCACCGCTCAAGACCGCGACTTTGTTGCCCCACTTTGAATTCACCGCTTCTGAGCCCCTCCTAAGGTAGGAATCGTCAATTACGTCATCGTGAACCAGGGAAGCCATATGGACAAATTCCACCGCTATTGCAAGCGGTTTTACTTTTTCAAATTTATAGTCATAAAGTTTGCCCGAAAGTAACACGAGTGCCGGCCTCAACCTCTTTCCGCCGGAGTTCAATAGGTAGGAGGAACTGCTGGTCAGAGGCTGCAAACTAGAATCAACCAGTTCGGCCATCTCTTCTTCCAGCCTTTGAAGGTCTTCCTCTATAGGATCAAGCACGTCTCTAACTATCGGCATTAACCAGAACTCCCTTTTGCTCCCTGGTGTATGGCCGCGATCCCACCGAGTATTTCCTGAAAAACCACTTCCGTCAATCCTGAGTTCTCATAAAGTTCCTTCAACTTGTCTTGATTCGGAAATCTTTTTAGGGATTCTGCAAGGTATCTATACGGCTTCGAATCACCCTGAACAAGTCCTCCGATTAAAGGAAGCATTTTATCGAAGTAAAACCGATATATTTCCCGAAATCCAGGGAAATTCGGTTTAGCCAATTCCAGGGAATATACTTTTCCGCCAGGCTTTACTACCCGTCTCATCTCGGAAATTACTTTCTTTAGATCATCCACGTTCCTGAGGGTAAAGGCTGAAGTAACTACGTCAAAACTATCAGAAGGCAGATCGAGATCCTCTCCGGCACCCAGGGAAAAGTCGACAGTATTTTTATACTCGGCAGGTAACCTATTCCTCGCAATTTCGATCATTTCAGGGGTTAAATCGATCCCCAGTATCTTCCCATTGTTCACTTTATTCGCAATCAATCTAGTCAACTTTCCCGTTCCACAGCCAAGGTCCAGGATACTACCTCGTTCCGGGATCTCCATAACCGAAACCAATCTACGACGCCACCTGTCAATCTGACCTAATGAGATTATCCTATTTACCCTATCGTAGTCATTCGCTATCTCAGTGAATATTCTTTTAACCTTTTCATGACTACTTCCAGAGTTCGAGAATCCTGACTTTGCCAGCATCTCAGTTTTTCTTCTTCCTTTCGATATCAGGTGCTCGCCTTCCGTTATGATTTTAAGCATTGACGTTCATTACTATGGGCATCGACACGAAACTAACCCAGGCCGGTAATATTACTTTGTTATATTTTTCTTATCCTAATTGACCGAACGCGCACATTAAAGGCTAAGATTAGTGCGCAAGAGTTCAAAGAAAGCGTACGAATTAAGTGTTTAGATCTTCCTGTTAAGAAACTTTTATTGATTTTACTAGAATGTAACCAAATGCACAAGATGAAAAATTTGGTCTAGCGCAAGGGCTTTATCTCGTGACCTGTTCACCTCAATCTATTTGAGTTATTACATTCCGGGAACTACTATTAATCCAAATGAGCCGGTTATCGGTGTCTTATAAGAATAGTTAAATATTTCATCCAGGAACCTCATTTCGATAGCTGCGAAGGGGAGAGCTCATTGAACCACTCTTTCGCCATTACTGATATTACCAATAATAGCTGAGAATGCCCCAGGGCTTGCCCTGGGGATGAATCAGCCGGTTTTTGGTCCAGCAGTCAATCGAGTAAACAATCCTTAGTTGTACCGGGTGATTATCCATTCGTTTATTGCTTATACTAGGTATAAGTCGGGAAGTGTCCTCGATTGACTGCTGAGTCTTATTTTGTAAAAGACCGAAGTTCGTAGTTAAGTATGTTTTCTACAAGCCCCGTCCCTTGGGGCGGGGTTCTTGACCTCTTTGTGTATTGCAACAAATATTAGCGAAATTTAAGCTTGATTATCTCCAGAATTTAATCCAGTAAGTGACTTTTAAGTCGAATATAAAGTTAACAAAAAACTAAACATAGAGTGAGTAGTAAGTGAAAGCCGATGTAGTCTTCCTCCATCCACCCAGTATTTTCGACTTTAGGGAAAGACCAATCCTGTGGGGACCGATAAACGACCTGGTTCCCTCGAAATCGGTCTTCGAAATGTATCCCATTGGCTTCGTTTCCCTCGCTTCCACTCTGGACAACCACGGGTATGAAGTCAGAATAGTAAATCTAGCCCTGAAAATGCTTCGCGACGAAGATTTTAGTCCCAAAAAATATCTGAAAGAGGTGGAGGCGGAACTTTTTGCCATTGACCTTCACTGGTTACCCCATGTTCATGGAGCCATCGAACTTGCCAGACTCTGTAAGGAAATTCATCCCGATATACCCATTGTTCTGGGTGGCCTCTCGGCCTCTTACTATCACGAGGAGATTATCGAATCCCTCCCGGAAGTGGATTTCGTAATAAGGGGAGATGCAACCGAGCAACCAATGCTCGAGCTTGTCGGCGAACTGAAAAACGGGAAAGAGTTCGATACAGTACCAAACCTGAGCTTTAGATCCGGTTCAACTATCAAAGTCAATGATATGTCCTCGGTTCCGCAAGAAATAGATTCGTTCTCCCTTGATTACGAATACGTTTTTCAAACCGTGCTTAAAACGCGCAACCTGGACATGCTCCCCTTTCAGGAATTTTTAACTAGACCAATAATGGCTGTATTAACCAGAAAAGGCTGTGATCAAAATTGTCCCGGTTGCGGTGGATCAAGCTACTCCTACTCAAAAGTTTGTAACCGATCAAAAGTTGCTTTGAGGTCTCCCGAGAACGTAGTCAGGGACCTAAAAAATATTGAGGAATTTCAGGCACCTGCGTTCGTGATTGGCGACCTTGCCTTTCCCGACGAGGAGTACGGCAGGGAAATACTGCGACTTTTACAAAAAGAAGGCCTGTCTATTCCTGTAATATTCGAATTCTTTACGCCTCCCGGCCGGGATTTCTTAAGACTGCTGGGGGAAAGCGTCGGAAACTTTAGTGTAGAAATGTCCCCCGAGTCAGGAGTCGAAGAAATAAGGGTCGGAGCCGGAAGACGTTACAGCAACGAGGAACTAAAACGCTCAATAAACTGGGCATTCGAAGCAGGTTGCAGTCAGTTCGATCTATATTTCATGATCGGTTTGAACGGACAAACCAGCGATACCCTTGCCAAAACTATGAATTTCATCGACGGATTACTGGAAAAACATTCGGCTGATAATCTCATACCGTTTATTTCTCCCTACACTCCGTTTCTTGACCCTGGCTCACTCGCATTCGAGTTTCCCGAAAAATACGGATTTACGAAATACGCCGAAACTCTAATGGACCACTACGAGTTACTGGACAAAGGTTTTACCTGGAAGGATTTTTTGAGCTATCGGACGGACGAGCTAACCAAAGAAGATTTGGTTCAAGTCACTTACGAAACGGCAATTGAACTGGCAAAAATTAAAGAAAAACATGGATTAATTTCCCCGGAAAAACTGGAAGAATTAACGAAAAAAATCGCCGTTTCGAGGCGCATGATAAGGCTCTCGGACGCAAGAAGTGCCAAAACACTTGACGAAGACCAGCTGGAAACCTCTCTCACCGAACTAAAAGAAAGACTTTTGATCGATCGAGGAGAGCTGGACTGGTCTAACGGAATTACCACCCGCAGGGTTCTGGCGATATTAAAAAAAGGCATCAAGAGTCTCATGAGCCCCAATTAGTAGCCAGGTCCGAATTTGATAAGTTTAAAATTCGCTCCACCACAGTTATCTACCCTCGCGATACACCCAGCCCAACTGGCTCTGTCGATTGGCTACCTAAACCATTTCCCAATCAACCCGTTAGTCCAGGTCAAGGCCCAACAAAATATTACTTTTTGAACTAATTCACAAAAATTGTTATCCTCAGGGTGAACCTGTGAAGGAAACCCAGCAAACAACCCTTGATAAAATCCTAACGTCAATCAGCAACATAAAAGATATACTGGTATAATGCAGGAGAAAGTTTCCCTGAAATTAAACGGTCTTAACGGATGTCCGGAACAGTAAGTCTCACGATAATAGAAGGTTTGGCCTAATTTATAATTATTCCTGGAAACGTGATGGTCTTTGGACCTTAATTACTTTCCGAAAGGATTACGTTCTGGTGGCTTAAGTACTTTATTAATCAACCCGGGTCAGCCCGGTATTGCATACAGGGTGAAAAATGGTGTGAGAAAGGATGACATCCCAAAAGAGACCGTGAAACGCCTTCCGCTTTATCTCCGCTGCCTGAACCGGCTCCTGTTAAAAGGGCATAACACTATTTCTTCTGATGAATTAGCGGATATCACCTATATGAGTTCGGCAAAGATCAGAAAGGACCTCTCTTACTTCGGTAAATTCGGAATTAAGGGTGTAGGATACGAAGTTAAACCCTTAATTTCACGCATAAGAGAAATCCTGAACCTGGATAAACACTGGGATCTAGCTCTCGTGGGGGTGGGTAACGTAGGTTCTGCTATCCTATCTCACCCCGGCTTCAACCGGGGTTGTTTCAGAATCGAACTTGTATTCGATGACGATCCGGAAATGATCGGAAAATATATTTCCGGAAGAAGAATTCACGATAGCTCTGAAATCTCCAGCCTTATAGAGAATAACTCAATCAGGATTGGTATAATCGCCGTTCCAAACGAGAAAGCACACGAAGTTGCTGAACAGCTCGTTTTAGGAGGCGTTACCGGAATAATAAACTTTGCCCCCGTTCCACTTAACTTACACAACGAGGTAAAGATCTATGAGATAGATATCTCTACGGAATTAAGCAGACTTACCTATCATATTAACCCTTAAGTTATTAAAACATTTCGCGATTTTCGCCAACAATTTTTTGTGTGGACAAATATCCGCAGTGGAAAAAGTATACCGACTTTTTATCGGGAAGAACATTAATTTTCTTAAACTTTTACCGCCGGCTCGGAATGGGAGTTATACAGGCTGGAGAATGAAAATTTCAATCATTTGACAAAAGAATTCTCGAAGTTTTTTCAATGGTTGACTTGAAAGTGAAACTTGCCGAGAAAGTCCAGTAAGTTTTGGACTTTCTCGGCAAGCCTTAATGGATAACTCATTTCTCTTCTTTAAAATACCAACTGTACAAAAGGCCCATGTCGTCAGGAAATATAGCTACTTTGTCTTTATTATCTAAGGTCCTTTGCAGGCTCGAGTAACTCCCGTTGACGAATACGTGACTTACCTCATCCCGGTCCAAACCGAATTCATCCAGCAAGTCAAACGTCTTATTTACTCTTTCCGAGTCTACTTCTACTACCCCTATGGTTTCGCTCGGAGAATCCAGCCTGGAGGCTATTTCTCTGAATCTCCCGTACAGCTTAACGGTAACGGACATACTTTCACCCGCCACCCACGGGAGGAAATACGGCCACTGTATCGCCGTCGTTTAATTCCGTGTCGAGTCCGTTCTGAAACCGGACGTTCCGGCCGTTTACCATTAAAGTAACTCCACTCTTTATTTCACTACCGGAGTCAGTTTCCTCTCGGAGGACATTTTTTAGTTCCTTATGTTTCCCTTCAAGCTGATCAAGCAGATCATTTACGTTCTCGGCTTCGAGTTTTTCCGTTGCCGTTCCCGCTTTATCACGAAAGCTGGAGAAAAATTTAACCTTTAGTTGAGCCTGTTCAGACATATCAACCTCTTTAATCAGCTAGAACCTTATCAAGCTCTTCGTCCGGCACGTCAAAAACCTGATTGTGCGGAGGAAGCTCTTCTTCCTCCATGAATTCGGGCAACCGATCATCCTCTTTCGTTAACCCGGCTTCTTCGTTGAATTCCCGCTCCGTATCGATTATTTCCTTTCCGATATCCGGAATATCATCAACTGTAAGATCGGCACCCAGAACTCCGTTAACTTCGTCGACCATACCCTCAAGGCCTTCCGGAATATCCAGTACCGCAAATGCTGTAAAGAGACAGTGTCCCGTGGTATCGATTACCGCGGTGCTGTACTGGAGGTTTCGAGACATCTCAGCCTTTTCCGGACTCAACGGATCTGCTTCTCCGCCCACACCCATTATTTCCGGGGCTATCGCGTAACCGGCGGTATGGTCGGCTCCCATCGGCGTAGTTGCGTAGGTCGTCCCAATGCCTTTTATTGCCCGGGGATCGTAAGCTGGTATAGCCTGGCCTTTAACAGTGGGGATCCTGGTAACTCCGAATGCCTCTCCCGTGAACTCGGTACCGTTAACAAGTATTCTACCAACGGGAGAACCCTGTCTGATTTCATCCATCAATTCCAGCGCTCCTTCTTCGTCACCGAAATCTATCAGATCTCCTTCCATTGCCACGGCAATCGTATTACCCGCTTCGATGGTATCCAGTCCCAGGTCGTTGCACTGTCTATTTAGCTCGCCGATCGTCTCAAGATCGTAAATCTCACAGTTCGGTCCCAGCGCCCAGACCGACTCGTATTCCAGAACACCAACCGGATCTTCTCCGTCTTCTTTCGTCCAAACCTCGGAACAACCAATCAAACAGCCGGGACTACACCTGTGCGGCCTTTCGCCGCCTCGCTTTTTTATCTCTTCCGCTTTTTCCTCACCTGACACTCTGGCTGATCTATCATCCGATCCCCGAGAAAAGTTCCTCTGAGGCAAACCTCCCGCTTCGTTAATTATATTTATCAGTACGTTCGTTCCGTAACTATTTAAGGCCCCTCCGGGCTTAGTCACGTCGTGCTCGGTCAAAGCATCGGAAAGCTTTTCTCTCCCTTCCTCAAAAGTTTCCCTGTCTTCTATCTCGACGCCTTCTGCTCCTTCGTCGTCGACCAAAATGAACTTGAGCCCCCGAGTGGCCATGACTGACCCGAGACCGCCTCTGCCGGCATATCTGCTTGGCCTTCCTTCCATGTCGTTGAAGGATATTCCCGAGTTGGAGCCCGAAAGTTCGGCCGCTATTCCCGCACCACAGATGCCGATGTCATCTCCAAATTCATCCTCCAAACTTTTATAGGCTTCGTAAAGACCAATTCCTGACCAGGATTCAGCATCAAAAAGTTCCGCCTCACTACTATCCAATTTAAGACATTTGTACCCACCGTCCTTCTGCCCTTCGACAACTATTGCCGCTATTCCCAATCTGGCAAGCTTCTGGGAAAAACTCGTTCCCGCATTCGATTCTTTTATTCCTCCTGTAAGAGGGGACTTACCACCAACGGATATTCTACCCGAGGTCGGAGCACTTGTCCCCGTGACAATACCGGGAGCGAAAACCAGTTTGTTATGAGGACCGAGTGGGTTGGAAGTTGGAGGAACTTCGTCGGCAATTATTTGCGAGGTTAAACCTCTGCCTCCTAATGACCGGTAATCTTCGGGAAGTTCTTCGAACTCTAAACTCTCTTCTCCCACATCGACCCGGAGTATTTTTCTTGACATTGTGCCACCTCTTGATTTGTGTGATTTTTAATTATTTTAAGAGAATTCCCATTCACTAGCAAAAGATTGAGGGATGGGTCCCGTTCGTAGCTAAAACCATAGCCGTCGTATTAGTTACAAAAACGACCCTCTTTCTCGTAAAGTTAATTCCGACAATCTGCAGGGTGATGATATAAATGGGTGAAGATTATAGTGAACTAAAAATTTATACCGACGGAGCCTCGCGGGGAAACCCGGGAAAAGCTGCCTGGGGTTTCGTGATCCTGGACAAGAACGAAAACCCCGTCACGAACCAATCCGGGTATATTGGCCCCTCTACAAACAATCAAGCTGAGTACTTTGCAGTTATCAGAGCATTGCAAAGAGCTAAAGAGTTGACCCAAACTAAAGTGGAAGTCCACTCGGACAGCCAGCTTCTGGTCAACCAGGTAACGGGATCCTGGAAAGTCAAGGACAATGAATTGCGCCGACTTTACCGCAGGGTAAGGACTCTGGTCGACCAGTTTGAAGAGGCAAATTTCACTCACCTCCCACGAGAAGACCCTCACATCAGTGAAGCCGACGAGCTATGTAACCTCAGACTGGATGAGATCCAGGAATATTAACCGTTACGCCAAGGGTTTAATTTTTTCGACCGGGCGAAAAAACTTCTCGATCCACTTGATTTCTGGTTTAAATTTCTCCGCTCGGTTATATAATTTGTTGTATTTATCATGAATAACCACAAATATAACTTAAAGACCGATATCGATAGGAAGATTTATACGGAAGAGGAAATACAGGCGCGAGTCAAGAAACTCGCCGGTGAGGTCGACTCCTATCTGGAAAACAAAATGAGTCGGAAAGAAATCTGGGAAAGACCACCTATTGCCGTCTGTATTCTCCGTGGCGCCTCAGTCTTCATGGCTGACCTGACCAGGTATATGGAGGTCCCGATCGAATACGATTTCATGTCCGTTTCCACTTACGGGGACGCGACCGAACCGGGAGAAGTCAGGGTATTAAAAGATCTCGACAGGTCTATAAACGGGAGAGTTGTAATTGTAGTTGAAGATATCGTAGATACGGGAGAAACCCTGCACCATTTACTCAAAGGGTTCGAAGCAAGATCTCCAAGAGAAGTAAAAGTAAGCGCCCTTCTCGATAAAAGCAGCAGGAGGAAGAAAGACGTCGACATAGATTTCAAAGGGTTTGACCTTGAAGAAGACCTATTCCTGGTCGGGTACGGCATGGATTACGCCGGTAAATACCGGAACTTACCTTTTATCGGCACCCTCAAAAAGGAGTTGACGGAACAATAGATACATTTTACACATTAGGACTGGAATCATCCTGCGACGAAACCGGAGTAGGTATAATCAGAGGCAAGGAAGATATAATTGCTAATAAGATCTACTCCCAGGCTGACCTCCACGAAAAATACGGTGGTGTCGTGCCCGAAATTGCCTCTCGAAATCACCTTAAAAAGTTCTCCCCGTTGCTCGACGAAGCTCTCGAAGAAACGGACCTATCGCTAAAAGATATCGACCTGGTGGGAGCAACCTACGGTCCCGGACTGGTCGGTCCTCTACTCGTTGGCCTTTCTCTGGGAAAATCACTGGGATATTCGCTTGGTGTTCCATTTTTAGGAATTAACCACCTGGAGGCTCACGTTTTTGCCCACTACTCGTCTGGCAAATCTAGTCCGCCTTTTCTCGCCCTGCTCGTTTCGGGGGGACATACCAGCCTGATACTCGTTGAAGACTGGGGAAATTACGAGGAACTCGGTTCAACCAGAGACGACGCTGCCGGAGAGGCGTTTGACAAAGTAGGACATATGACGGGACTTGGTTACCCGGCCGGTCCCAGGATAGACGAGATGAGCCAGGAGGGAAACCCGGAAGCCTATAACTTTCCCCGACCGATGATCGAGGAGGGACTTGACTTTTCCTTCGCCGGGTTAAAAAGCGCCGTTGCCCGCAAGGTAGAAATGGAGGAGGATTACAACCATCAGGATTTACTCGCCTCGTTTCAGGAGGCCGTACTCGACACATTAATTACTAAGGCAATAAGGGGGGCAAAGGAGGTTGACGTCGAAACGATCTCAGTCATGGGCGGGGTTTCGGCAAATTCCCGGTTAAGGCGCAGATTGAGCGAGGAAGCCGAGAAGAACGGTCTATCCGCAAGCTTTCCCCCGTTCGAACTCTGCACCGACAACGGAGCGATGATTGGAGTAACTGCCGCCCACAAGTACATGAACGATGAAGAGTCGTCTTCACTGAGCCTGGGACCCGAACCCTCGCTATCCCTGGGATAAATTCCCTCGATAATTCGTCTTATTCCCCACGAAAAATAGCTGTGCCCGTGTCGGGCCGACAGTGTCCAACTCGCTGGGACATCGGAGCCCCAGCTGCTAAGTCTTTTTGTAGAGGAAGTCTAAATACCTCCACCAAATAAGTAGGTCGAGCCCGCGTCTGGCCGGAACAGGGATCAGCCAAACAAATCGCCGGGATGTTGGAAACCCGGCTGCTGTGAATTAACGAAAATCCAAGCAGATCCGGCTCCCCTGCCGAATCGAAAGTTAGAATTGTCAACCAACCGCCCGAGCGTGGGAGCTCGAGCTGCTCTGATTTCCACAGACCCTTATTCAATCGATGGAGCACGGCAGAATCCGCAACTATTGCCAAACAATTGAAAAATCAGCAAGCGATCTCATCATGATCTTTCTTTTACAACTTCAACGGTCTTCGTTGTGGAATCGGTATTTCCTTCGTCGTCCGTAACCCTCAGCAGAACCTCAAAGGTCCCGGTCCCCCCGAAACTATGGGAAACTATTTTGTCTTCTTTATCAATCTCGCCGTCATTCTGGAAATCCCATTCGTACCTGACAATCTCTCCGTCCGGGTCGCTGGAGAGACCACCGGAAAAGTTTACCACGGTTTCCGGCTCGGGAGTCCGGGGAGCGTAGAGGAAGTCTGCTTCCGGTGGCTGTCCGAATATTATTTCTCTGGGCTCCTGGTATATTCCCACCTCCAACTCTTCCGTCTCGCCCCTTGTCAGCTCGAGCATAATTTCACCGTTATCCGTGGTAATTTCGGACCGGGGAGGAAGAGTACCTTTATCCAGTTTGAGATTATACTCCCCGGGTAGTAAGCCACGATAGTTCACCCGACCAGTATCTTTCGTAAACCTTCTTTCTTCGTGCCCTTCACCCTCCAAGTTTAAACCAATACCGCTTAATCCAGACTCATCCGAACTTCTCGACCCATTCTGGTCCTCGTCACCGAAAACCTGAACCCGAATTTCTCCAAGCTCAGTCAGCGGAACCTCTACTGTCCTCGATTCCCCCCTGTTCACTCTAACTTTCAAGGGCAATACTCCATCTGAGCTGTAATTTACAGGCAGGTTATCAATATCCAGCTCGTAGTTTCCTGGCGGGAAGGGAGGTAGTTTGAAGTAACCGTCCTCACCTGTCGAGACCCTCGTATTCTCGACCACCAGGACCAGGTCTTCTATTCCCTCTTCTCCATCTTCCTTCTTTCCGTTTCCGTTCTTGTCCACAAACACGGAACCATCGATTCTTCCTTTCGTAACGAGAAATTCGAGCGGGAGGTCGAAATCGTAGGTAAAGTCCAGGGAGCTTTCAAAATCGAGACTCTCTCCCTTCGTCGAGGCATCTGCAGAAATTATGAATTCAAGGTCCCCCGCGGGGCTCACGGTTGCCTCTCCGTAAAAGTCCGTGGAATCCTCACTTCTACTAACAGATAGCACAACTTCCGGACTGTCCAGGGTTTCCAGACCGAAGGAAGTTGACCCGGACGTGGCCACGGTCTCGCCGGAAGTGAGGTTCTCCGTTAGCTCGCTGGAGACTTCTGCTGAAAACATTATTCCATCAAAAGAATACTCGAAATCCTGACTGATGCTGGATGTGCGGAGTGTTTCCCCGGACAGGCGGTTAGTCCTGACCTCCTGGGCTCCCCTCAAAGTGAACGCGATATCTTTGGATTCGTAGGTCAAAGACCCTCGCGCTCCACGTTTGGTCTCGTCAAAACTCGGGTCGGGGCGAACATCTTTCCTGTCCACGAACTCGGCAAACCCCGAAAAATAGAACTCCGTTTCCGCCCCTTCTCCTTCGGCTTCCTTCAGCCTCAGCAAATCCAGAGTCGTCGTGGCAGCCAGTCGGCTTGTTCTGAGAGTGGATTTAGTCTGGACCCCTGCTGGCAGTCGATATGTATAAGAATAGTAAATTTCTTCATCAAAGTACTCGCCAAGAGAATTCTGTGATATCCTAAAGCCCTTCTCGCCAGTGTCGTCGCCACCGAAGTTCGTCCCGATATAAAAGGCCTCACCTTCCAGGGCAATGGTTTCTAGGTCAACTGATCCGTATGCCCTAAACCCTCCTCCCTCTTCACCTCCAGAAGGAGTATAAGCGCCCTCCAGTTCCAGCTTAGTACCATCTCCGGGATTGAACTTTCCCAGAACTGTTTCCGTAAAATTCGGTCCATCGGTGCCATCGTGGTTTGCGAAATTCGCCGAAAGCGATAAATTCTCATTTCCGTAACTCAGGCTCCCACCCCCGCTCAACGGTGTTTCAATCAGATCGATCAAATAAATGTCGAACTTTCCGAGCTCCAGGTTCGTTGAAATTCCCTTGCCGTAGACCGAAATCAAGTCGCTGAAAGTTGAACCCACGTTTCCAGAATTCACCTCATAGTTTTCGTCCCCGTAGTCCAGGGCATTTAGGTTCAGCTTTTCTGTTTCGTAAAGGTCGAAAAGCCCGAAGTCGAAATAGAGAGTCCCGGTCCCTATATCACCTTCCCCGGTTAAATTTAAGTATCCCGATTTGTTATCACCCTGAGGATCACGGGAAAAGTTTCCCCGGAGAGTTGCCGGGAGCAGTGCGTATAGTTCTCCCCCGACGGCCTGTGGTGATGGGGGAAGTAACCTGGTAAATATGACTTCCTGATCCGTAATATTATCATCTCTTGCCGAAACAGCAGAAACAGTAACCGAATCCCGGCCGGGCTTGGCGTCATCGGGAACTGTTAATTTGACGTTAAATACTTTGGTTGAACCCGGAAATAACTGAACGGACTCCGGAGAAACACTCTTGACCCAGCCGTGACCTGAACTGGCCTCGAGATAAAATGTATCCGAGATATTTCCCGTATTTTTTACCGTAAACTCGTAACTGAAAGTCGTGTTTCTCCCCACGGTCCTTGGGGCCGGCGCCGTTATTTCTACTTCTTTGATACCCTTTACCGACACCTCAGCTTCTCCGGAAGCTTCCTCCGAGTCATAGGAAGCCGTTAGTTCAACTGAATAATCCCCCGCCTCGGCGGTCGCGGGAACCTGAACCGTAACAAAAATCGATTCCTTTTCTCCGGCCGGGATCTCGGTGGGGGACGGCTGGCCCATAGCTACCCAGCCGGTTGGAAGGGTTAGCTCGTAACTGACCGTTCTCTTCGACCCACTTTCATTTGTTACTGAAAATACCAGGCTGGCAAATTCGTCCGGGGGGACACCCTTTTCGCCCTTCACCGGTTTTACGCTAAGCTGTCCCGTTACAGTTGCCCCCAGACCGACCAGGACGGTCGGAACGAGAAAGAAGATTACTATTAGCTTCCCCTTGCAGTTAACCATCTATTCTTCCTTTATAGAAATTTAGTAAACTTCCTAAAATTACTCGATCTGTTGCATCAATTCAGCAGCATCGCTAAAGGAAACGCGACCGTCCCAATCGAAGTCGAACAGGGAGGTATTCTCTCGGATAAATTTTGATT
>CAZYPS010000029.1:0-18332 GCA_964649445.1 uncultured Thermotogae bacterium
TTCGGGTTTTCCTGTTCCCAGACTAATGACCCCTTGGTTCCGTATACTCTCACTTTGAGGGCGTTGTCGTGCCCCACGGCCACCTGAGAACACCAGAATGAACCGGTAGCTCCATTGGAAAACTTGACCATCATTTCAGCGTTGTCATCGAGCTCTCTTCCCGAACCGAAGATACTCAGGTTGGCGGCGATGGAATCTATCTCCAGGTCCGAGATATAGGAGACGGTATTTTCGATATGTGTACCAATATCCCCGACGCAGTTAACGTTGCCTGAAAGCTCCGGGTCCGTCCTCCACTCGGCCTGTTTGTTTCCTTCTTTCTCCACGGGAGCAGCCAGCCACTCCTGGGGGTATTCCCCCTGAATGACTCTGATGTCCCCCAGCTCCCCTGATTGGACCAACCTTCTCGCCTGTTTGACCATTGGGTAGGCCGAATAGACGTAAGTCACCCCGAAAAGGAGATCATTCTCTCTTGTTAATTTCTCCAGTTCCCGCCCTTCATCGAGCGTTACGGTTAACGGTTTGTCACATATGACATTTATACCTCTGGTCAAAAATGCCTTTGCCGCGGGGTAGTGGAATTTGTTGGGGACCACTATTGAAACGAAGTCGATTCCGTCAGTTCTGGACGCCTCTTTTTCTGCCATTTCTTCGTAATCTTCGTAAAGCCTATCCTCGCTTAATCCCAATTTATTTCCGGTTTGTAACGTCTTATCGTAGCTTCGGGAGAATACGCCGGAGACGATCTCCGCCTTGCCGTCGAACTTGGCTGCCTTCCTGTGGACATCTCCGATTAGAGAACCGGGTCCTCCTCCGACCATTCCGTATTTTAAAACCTTTTCTTCTGACATTGTTTCACCTCAATTAACTTTGAGAATAAAATCCAAATTACCTCCATGATTTTTTAGATAAAATTGTTCTTCTAGCTTTTCTGTCTCTGGATTAGAACAGCGCCGATAATTACCAGCCCTCTTACGGTCCCCTGGAGGTAGGGAGAGACGCCGAGCAGGTTAAGCATGTTGTTCACTACGCCCAGTATTATGGCACCGATTAGAGTACCAAGAATCGATCCCGTTCCCCCGGAAAGCGCTGTGCCACCAATAATGACTGCTGCAATAGCGTCCAGCTCAAATCCGGTACCTGCCGTAGTTGGATTTATTGAGTTTAACCGAGAAGCAAGAAGGATGGAGGTTATTGCCACGTTGAATCCCGAAATAACGTAGGTTATGAACTTGATTTTTGGTACGTTTATGGCAGAGTACCTAGCCACTCGCTCGTTTGAACCGACGGCACAGGCGTAGCGGCCAAACTTCGTCCTGTTCAAAAGTATTCCGTAGAAAACCGCGAGAATGAGAAGTACCCAGACCGGGATCGGGACCCTCAGAAAATACCCCATTCCGAGTTCCGGAAAGAGAGTACTCTCCGATCGGAATTCCCCGGCCCCGCTTATATATAGAGTCAGAGACCTGAACATACCCCAGGTACCCAGCGTGACGATAAATGGGGCTACTTTACCTTTTGTGATAATCAACCCATTGAAGGCTCCGGCTGCCGCTCCCATTAGTAACGCAACCCCAATCGCGATTAATATTGCGACGAGCCCCCCTCCGAAGTGATTAACCAAGATGATAACTACACCGCCGACAAAAGCGGTCATAGAACCCACTGATAAGTCAATGCCTCCGGCAATAATGACAAAAGTCATACCCAGGGCGATAATCCCGGTATAGGATATTTGTCTGAGAACATTGGTTATATTTCGCCACTTTAAAAAATAGGGACTGGCGAAAGAAGAAATTACCACGAGGACAATAAGCGCGAACAAAGGACCGTACTGGGATAAATCGACGTCATTAAGGACTTGTCGGATTTTGGTCAAGTAAGATTTATTTTTTTTCATTTAGGTGACCCTCGTTTCTAAGCCCGTAGCGTGGTACATAATTTTTTCTTCGGTAATTTCGTCACCTTCTAAAATTCCCGAAATCTTCCCTTCTCTCATGACGGCTACCCGGTTTGACATTCCGATAATTTCTTCCAGCTCCGACGAGATGAAGATAACGGAAATGCCCGACTGGACCAGTTCGTTAATGAAGTTGAATATGTCCATTTTTGCGCTAACGTCTACACCCCTGGTCGGTTCGTCAAAAATGAAGATTTCCGGTTCAGTGTCCAGACTTTTTACCAGAGATACCTTTTGTTGGTTGCCTCCGCTTAAAGTATTCAGCTTTGCGTCAATGGAGGGTACCTGAATATCAAATTCGTCTATGTATTCCTGAGTTTTGTTTCTTTCCTTGTTACGGCCTATCAGGAAGTTCTTTATATATTTTTGGAGGGAAATGAGCGTGACGTTCTTGGGTACCTCGAAGCTTGTGATGATGCCGGTGGATTGACGGTCTTCCGGGAGGTAGGCGATCCCGTTATTTGCTGCTTTTCTTGGAGACGATATGTCTTTTTCCTCGCCGTTGATCAGTATTTTTCCTTCTGCCTTCTCTCTTATACCAATTATAGTTTCTGCTAGTTCCGTCCTGCCTGCACCTACCAACCCGGCAAATCCAAGGATTTCCCCCTTTTTAAGGTCGAAATTAGCATCCTTAACCCGACCATCGCTCGATGACAACCCTTTGACCTCAAAAACCGATTCCTCCTCCGGGATACTTATCTCAGGAAACAGCTGATTAAACTCCCGACCGACCATCATATTCGCCATTTCGTGTTCGGTAACCTCGTCCGTAGGGTTCAGGGAAATGAACTCTCCGTCCCTTAGGACCATCACCCGGTCGCAAATTTTTTTGACCTCGCGAAGTTTGTGAGAAATATAGACTATCGTAACTCCCTGGTTGGACAGGTCCCTCATCAGCGAGAAAAGGACCTCGATTTCGTTCGACGTGAGAACGGTGGTCGGTTCGTCCATAATCAACAACTTCGATTCGTAGGCTATTGCTTTGGCGATTTCTACCATCTGTTTTTGAGCCACGCTGATTTCGTCTATCCGGTTTTCAGGTGAGATGTTCGCCTTTAGTTCCTCCATTAACTCTTTCGTCAGCTGTTTCATCCTATTCTGGTCAAGCAGTAGCGCGTTCTTTTTGTGTTCCTGGCCCAGGAATATGTTCTCGTAGACGTTGAGGTGGTCAACCAGGTTAAACTCCTGAGGTATGGTGCTTATCCCCATTTTCTTTGCCTTGAACGGGTCCATTTTTTTGACTTCTTTCCCGTCGAAGAAAAACCTGCCTTCGGTGGGTTGATAAATCCCGTTAATAATTTTTATAAGGGTGGACTTGCCGGCACCGTTTTCTCCGATTAAGCCAAAAATTTCACCTTTTTTTATCTCTATGTTTATATCGTTGAGTACCCTCGTGCCCGAAAATTCCTTGGCGATCTTTTCTGTTTTGACCAGTGACTCGGCCATTATACCTTCCACCTCTTGAAATTACCGAGCTAAAGCGTTCAAAGGTAAACCATTTCGAATTTAGATAAACAAACCTGGAGCCACGACGACTCCAGGTTTGTTGGTTCCCGTTTTAAATTTATTGGTAGTTGTGCGAGAAAGTTTAGTATACGGAATCCGGATAGTAGTATTCTTCGGCATTTTCCTTTGTAACCAATTCGGCTCTCAGGATTATGTCCGCAGGAAGCTTTCGCTGATAAAATCCGTCCAGTGTTTCGTTCTTTGCCGCCTTTACACCGAGACTTATTCCGGTTGCAATCATTGAAGGTGGGTACGTGACGTCAGCACGGACCAGATCCGGTCCTTCCATGTTGTCTTCCATTATTCGTTTGATGATGTCTTTGGAGCCCGCTCCACCTAACATGAAGTCAATATCGTCACGGCCGGATTCCTCGTACGCCTGGAGACACCCCTTAAGGACATCGTCGTCCTGGGCGTATACCGCGTCGATTTCGTCGTATTTCTGGAGATAGTTTTCCATTATCTCCAAGCCCTTCTGAGTGCTCCAGTTAGCCGGTTGAGAGTCGAGAATTTCGATATCAGGATACTGGTCCATTACGCTCTCAAATGCTTCGACTCTTTCTTTATTAATTACTGAAGGTATTCCTTCCAGAGCCACGATTTTTCCCTCTCCGTCCAGTTCTTCCGCCATCCACTGTGCTGACACTCGTCCCAGTCCGGCGTTATCACCACGGATGTATATGTCGGATACCGGTTTTGTTAACCCGCGGTCTACAGATACGATATAGATCCCCTGCTCAGCTGCCTCCTCGACGACTGGTGTAAGGGGACCGGACTGATGGGCAAGTATTACCAGGACGTCAATATCTCTTACCATGAGTGTTTCAACTTGCCCGACCTGTTCGTTCGGTGAAGCCGCAGTTACCAAATTGAAATTTACGTTTGGTTCCTTTTCTTCCCAGTCCTCTATGGCCTGTTTTGCCCACCAGACAACTCCGCCCGTCCAGCCGTGGTCAGCCGAGGGAATAGCTACGCCAATTTTCATTTCTTCCTGGGCTGCTGGAACTGCTGAAAATGTCGCCATACCGAGTGATACTGCGAGTAAAATGACTAATAGTTTTTTCATTATACAACCTCCCCGGTTGTAAAAATTTGATTTGTCGGGACTTTTTGGTCCCTATTTTATTTTCTCAAGCTCTCGCTTCCTTTCCCCGGTCACGAGATAATATTTTAGTTTTGTTCGACCTTATTCACCCCCCTACCACCGTATTATAATTGAAGAGTGGATACTTAACGCTAAATCAGTTTCAATATAACAAAAAAGGCAAAGTCCGTCAATTAAAAGAAACCCTGGCTAATTTTATATGGTTTAATCTGAATATTCCGAGCTACACTAAAAAATCGCACTATTGCCGTTATACTCTTTATGCCGTATCTTGGTTTGAATTGAGACAATAGGAGACAATAACAACAGAGTTTAGAAGTTTGCGATCAAGTCAATTAGGCCGGGAGTTAAGTTCTTCAAAACTGCCATCCGGAACCGATGGCGGGCTTTTTTCGAATCATGTTAAGTATTCGAAGATACTATAAGAAGAACGATTTTCAGGTACGAGCCACAAATTGACTGTCTGGTTTATAAATAGACAGAATTATCTTTGCAATAAGTTCGGGTTTGTCTTGGAAAGTTTGGAAAAGGTTTCGTTCACTATTTGAAGGGGGATGCTTATGCTTGAAAGTCTGAAAAGCGAGGAATTCTGGGAAATTGCTCGCCGCTACTTTGTTTTAAACGGATTTGACGGGATATTGACAGTCCTGGGAATAACGGCGGGCTCGTTTTCCACGGGAGTGGGGAATCCAAAAGTGCTAATTACTTCTAGCCTGGGAGCAGCGATTGCTCTGGGGGTTTCCGGGGTTTCGGGAGCTTATATTACCGAAAAAGCGGAACGGTTAAAAAAATTCAAGGAGTTACAGAGGGATATGTTATCCGATCTGGAGGGCTCCGTCCATAAGAAAAACGTGACTCAGCGATCGATCGCCATATCAATAGTTAACGGTGCCTCTCCGTTTTTGTGTGCTTTGCTCTCGACCCTGCCTTACTTTTTGCCACTTCTCGGCCTGTTAACTATGGAGATTGCTTACTATGCCTCTGCGGTTATTGCCCTATCTCTTTTAGGATTGCTTGGTGCCTTTCTGGGAAAGATATCCCGGGAAAGTCTTATTGGTTTTGGTCTCAAAATGGTTGGGGTGGGGGTTCTCACGGCCGCGCTTTCCCTCACCCTCGGAATCGGAGGTTGAGTCATTATTCGATCTCAAACACCTGACCTTGGATAGAAACCCCTGCAACCAGTTAAGCGGCAGGGGTTTGGCTAATCAAACAGATTAGTCAAGTAAATCGATGATAAAAGATCGAGCTTTATTCATTCCGTCGTTGTTATGTAAGAATTTAATAAACCTTTTAGCTTCTCCTGTCTCCCGGATTCAAGTTCGATAGGTTCATTCACGTTTTTCATTACGTATTCTTCCAGCGTCTCGAAGTCGGTACCGGGGTCTTTGATTTTATTCCCCAGGTCCTCCTGGAAACTGGAATATCGTTCCCGTCTAAACTCTTCCAGAACACCGTCTTCTTTCAGTCTCTGAGCCACCTTCAACCCAAAGGCGAACGAATCCATCCCGGAAATGTGACCTATAAAGAGGTCCCGAGGTTTGAACGATTCCCGCCTGACTTTGGCATCAAAGTTAAGCCCGCCGGGAGCAAGACCGCCGTTCTCGAGGGTTTCATAGGCTGCTAGAGTGGTACTGTATATGTTGGTTGGAAACTCGTCCGTGTCCCAGCCCAGAAGGAGGTCGCCCTGGTTGGCATCTACACTCCCCAGTAAATCGTTCTCCCTGGCATATGCCAGTTCGTGGTGGAAGTCGTGCCCGGCTAACGTAGCGTGGTTGGCTTCGATATTCGCTTTGAAGTGGTCTTCCAGATCGTACTTTCTCAGAAAGGCCGCTACGTGTTCGACGTCGAAGTCGTACTGGTGTTTCGTCGGCTCCATGGGTTTTGGCTCTATCAGCAACTGCCCCTCGAAGCCTATTCTCTTCGCGTGGTCCACTGCCATAGCCAGGAATCGCGCCAGGTTGTCCTGCTCTCGACCGAGGTCAGTATTGAGGAGAGTTTTGTAGCCTTCTCTTCCACCCCAGAATACGTAATTTGAACCTCCCAATCTTTTTGTAACCTCGAGAGCTTTTTTAACCTGAGCCGATGCGTAAGCAAAAACTTTGGCATTTGGAGATGTCGCCGCCCCGTGGGCGTATCTGGGGTGCTCGAACAGGTTGGCCGTGCCCCAGAGCAGTTCGACGTCGTGGTCTTCCATAAGTTCTTCTATGTAGGAAACGATCTCGTCCAGGTTCTCGTTGGTTTCTTTTAGCGAATCCCCGGTCGGAGCGATATCCCTGTCGTGAAAACAGAAGTAATCCAAACCCAGTTTTTCCATAAACTCAAAAGCCCCTTCTGCCCTGGCCTTTGCTCGCTCCATTGGGTCCTCGATTTTATCCCAGGGCTTTGTGATTGTCTTTGCTCCAAAAGGGTCACTGCCCCTCGCGGTAAACGAATGCCAGTAAGCTACCGAGAACCTCAGATGTTCCGACATCGTCGAAGAACCGACAGTCTCTTCCGGATTGTAGTGTTTAAAAGATAGAGGATCTTTTGAGTTTCGACCTTTGTATTCTACTTTTTCTACCTCTGGAAAATATTCTGTCATGCTACCTCCTTTAAGTTGTTGTTTCTTCAGGTGCTGCAGTTTCGAGAATTTCTACGTTTCTTAGTCCTTCTTCACCCGGGACTTCGGGGTCCCGATCCCGGGTTATGGCCTTGACGAAGTCCCATATTTCCCCTTCATAAGGGTTTTCCTGGGAAAAATTTAAGTCCTCCCCGTTGAGTGTAATGGAACCACCGCCGTGGGGTCCCAGGGTATCTCTTGCCGTCGCGTATCCTTCCCTGCCGTATATATTAAATACCGGCTCAGATTCGAATAAAACGGAAGTAGTTAGCTCTGCCGTGGCGCCAGACTCGAACTTTAGATTTACCATTGCAGTTTCGTCGTGAGGGCTGTTCCAGTAATTATTTGCTATAGTGCTATCTATTTTCTCGACTTCACCGCAACCGGGAAGTGCCGCCCATCGAATAAGATCGAGGCCGTGGGTTCCCACTCCTGCTAGTCCCCACCATCTTCCCACTTCGTCGTGAGCTCTCCAGTTCGAATCGTCCTCTGCCAGAAAGGTCCACTGGACTCTGAGGTGTTGCAGTTCTCCTAAAGCTCCCTCATGAACTTCCCGAACGAGTTTTCTATGACCTTTGTGCCACCGCAGGTGGTAAGCCACTCCGAGTTTTACGCCATTTGACCTGCAGGTTTCTATTAATTTCCTTCCGCCTTCGGAACTCGAAACCATCGGTTTCTCCATTAGTACGTGTTTCCCTGCCCGGGCTGCTTTTATCCCGTTTTCCCTGTGCAAACGATCCGGAGTTGAAATCATGACGGCATCCAGCTCAGGGTCCTTCATCATCTCTTCGTAGTCGTCATATGCCGGATCGTTGCTAGCGGCTTCGTGTTTGGTTGCAAATTCCTTTGCCCGGTTAAGACTCCTGCTGGTCACGCTCCAGAGTTCCGCTCCTTCCACGCTATTTATCGCCGGAGCCAGGGACCTGTCGGCGATACTTCCAGGTCCAACTAGACCAAAATTGATTGTCATAGCTACGACCTCCAGGCAATTCTAAAGATTACTCCAGCCGGTTTCTGATATTTTTTTCGTATTCCGGAAAGTAATCCCCAATTGTTGTCAGGTCAAATTTGGACAAAATGGATTCCTTTGGTTCTCGTTCCAAGAGGAACTTGAAGGATTCCCTTACCAGTTTAGTTGCTTCGATATTGCTCGGTGCGAGCTGGTCAAGTGTCTCCCTGGCGACCGTAACTTTGTGATTGCTGCTGGAGGTACCTTCCTCTAATTTTACGGAAAACACCAGTTCGGTCTCACTTTCCGCCTTTTTTTGAACTTTTATCTCTTCCAATTCGATCACCCCTAAAACGATGGGAAAAAAGACGAGAAAAGCAAGGTTGAATTTCCCTGGTTGTTGCCTGGTTTTGTCGGGTTTAAACTTACTGATGGTGATTTAACGCGATATAAGGACAGAAGTAGAAAATAAAAAGGGGACAGATGAAAAAATTATACCGAGCGGTAAGACGACGTAGGTCGGTAAGGAATTACGCGGATAGTAAACTGCCCACAACTCGGCTGGACGAAATAGAAGAAGACCTCCAGAATAGAAGAAGGTTCGAGCCCGAGGTTTCCGTATCCGCTCAGCTGATACGGGATGGTCGATCACTTCAGGAAGATATCTCGGGTATAATTGCCGACTACGGAAAGGTCGAAGCTCCGCATTACATAGCCCTGACTTCGGAGGATTCGGAAAATGGTTATGTGGAACTCGGATACAGTTACGAGTTTGTCGTATTGACTCTGGCGGCAGGAAATATCGGAAGTTGCTGGATAGGTAAAGGTTTTCAGGATGAAAAGTTGAACCAGCACGCTCAGATTCCTTCGGGGCAATCGTGTGTAGCTCTAATAGCTCTTGGACCCTTGCCGGAAGAGGACGATCTCGGCGAAATTGAAGAGCCAAAAAGAAAGGAGCTGAGTCACTTCCTCGTTGACCGGAAGCCTGGTAGCTTAACTGAAGAGACGCTTGGGATAATAGATTGTTTGCGAAGGTCACCTTCTGCTCTAAACGGCCAGCCCTGGCGGGTAATCGTAAATGAAAATTCAATCCATCTTTACCTGGGGAAACGTAGTAGAATTACCAGAATAGTTCTAAAAAACCTGAATCAATTGAACCGAGTTGATGCAGGGATAGGTCTTTGTCACCTGGAAGTTGGAGGAGAGTACTTCTGGGATAACGGTGAAGTGAAAAAGTCTTCCCATCCGGAGCGAAGAGACTTGATTTATATAGGAAGTCTGGTAGGCCAGAATTAAGCTCAGCGGACTAAAGTGATCTATCTTTTCATTAGCCAGATTATTAAGTTTATCAGTATTGTTCCTCCCAGACTGATTAATATTGCCGTCCCCAGAGGGAAGTAGAACCGAAAATTACCACGCTCGAATTGGAAGTCACCAGGTAGATTGCCTATAAAAGGTATATCTTTCCCGAAAAAGAACAAGAGGCCAATAATAATTAGAAACCCACCGAGGAAGAGCAATATCTTTCCAAACTCCTTAGCTAGAGGAAACATGTTACCTCCCGATCAGAGTTATAGCAAATTAAATATTAATTTTCTATATGAAAAATCATAGTTCGTGGACCAAACTAATTATTCGCTTAAACTTACTCTCCCCAGCAATGGCAAACTACCAAGATATTACCCTCTGAGTTGAGGTCCGGCAATTCTACCGCTTTAGATCACAATTAATTTTAGACAAATATTGTCAGGTTCTCAGGAGGAAAAGACTTCCCGGGACCGTAACTCGGAGTTTGTGACATCTTTGTTGCATTGTATTTCTTTTTGCTTTATTATTCGTCTGATCGACGGGGTATTGTCAATTCTCTATTGCCGAGGTGGCGGAATTGGCAGACGCGCATGGTTGAGGGCCATGTGGACATTTTTTCGTCCGTGCGGGTTCAAGTCCCGCCCTCGGCACCAATATTTTATGGTGAATTTTTCTTACCGATATGAAAGTTTTGCTGGATACGATGAGTGGGGACGCACCGCCGGAGGAAATAATAAAAGGTGCGATTCAGGCGTTGAGGGAAACGCAGGGGTCGGACCTGAAAGTTACTCTGGTCGGAGAGGAAGAGTTAAATAGGAAAGAGGTAGAGCGGCTAAAAGCAAAGAATTTACTTCCGAGAATTTCTTACCTCCACGCCCCGAATACTATTTCGATGGAGGATACTCCCACCAAAGCCGTTAGGAGCAATCCTGATTCTTCTCTCGTAAAGGGTATAGACGCTCTGGTAGATGAATCAGAGATCTTCATATCTTCCGGCAATACCGGAGCAGTAGTGGCTGCTGCTTTATTCAATCTTGGGAGAATACATGGTGTTTCTCGACCGGGACTTGCAGGTGTTATTCCTACAGTTGAGAGCGGAAACGTGGTGTTGATTGATATAGGTGCTACAACGGATGCGGATCCGATAAATCTTGCCCAGTTTGGAATAATGGGTAACGCTTTTGCAAAGAAAGTTCTGGGTAAATCCGACCCCAAAGTAGGACTGCTAAATATCGGGGAGGAACAGACGAAAGGCAATAAATTAACTAAACAAACGATTTCATTAATTGAGAAGACGGATCTCGAATACGTCGGAAATATCGAGCCACACCTGTTGCTGAGGGAGCAACCTGCGGACGTAGTGATTTGTGAAGGGTTCGTCGGCAATATACTTATAAAGGCATTTGAGGGTGGGGTTGAAGGCACAGTGGGTTTCTTTAAAGAGGCTTTAAAATCGAATTTGAGATCCAAGCTCGGGGGATTAATTCTTCGCCCTACTCTGGAGGACCTCAAAAAAAAATTAAGTTATGCTCAATTTGGAGCCGTACCGCTGCTTGGCGTTAGAGGGGTGGTTTTTGTAGCCCACGGACGGTCGGAAGCTCGGGCGATTAAGAACGCTATTTTGAAAGCGAGAGAAGCTTCTCGCTGGAATTTACCGGGAAAAATTGAATCAGAAATGGAGAGGATTGATTTTAGTGAATGAAACTAATCTAAAAGAAACTATTCCTAATATACATTCTGTGGGTGCAGCAGTGCCGGATAAGGTTGTAAGCAATGAGGATCTAGAAGAAATGGTTGATACCTCCGACGAATGGATTACAAGTCGAACCGGAATAAAAAACCGACACGTCCTGGGCCAGGAAGAGAAACCTTCATCCCTCGGAGTAGAGGCTTCTAGAGAGGCGATTGAGGGGGCTCCAATTGGTCCGAAAGAGGTCGATCTAGTGGTTGTTGCCACTAACGTCTCGGATTTGCCGATACCGGGATCCTCCCCTTTCATCACGAAGGAGCTGGGGCTCGACAGAGATGTTCCATTTTTTGACCTGAAGGCCGGTTGCAGTGGTTTTTTGTACGCAATTGACGTTGCAACTAATATGATTAGAGGAAACGGATACGACGAGATCCTTATAATCGGTTTAGAAGCCTTATCCAGGATCGTCAACTGGGATGACAGGAGTACATGTGTACTTTTCGGTGATGGTGCAGGAGCTGCAGTGATCGGCTCTCGAGGCGATAACGGTAAGATTCTATCGACTTCTATACATGGAGATCCTACCAAAGCGGAATTAATAAGGCTGGAAGGAGGAGGCACTCGACTACCGCCTGCAAAAGGTAGTGAAAGCGACGACCGATATTATTTGAAGATGGAGGGTAAGGGAGTTTTTAAGAGTGCGGTAAATATGATGAAGAGAGCCTCCATGAACGTACTCGATGATGCTGGTTTAGCCCTATCTGACGTCGATTGGATCGTACCTCACCAGGCAAATATACGAATAATTAAACAACTTGCCAAAACCCTGGGAGTTAGTATGGATAGGGTTATAGTCAATGTTGAAGAATACGCTAACACCTCAACGGCAACCATCCCGCTTGCTTTTAAAGAAGGATTAGAGGAAGGATCGATTGAGTCCGGAGACGTAGTGCTGTTGGCTGCTTTTGGAGCAGGAGCGGCTTACGGAGCCACGCTCCTTGAATGGTGATTGGTGTGGGAAAGACTGCTTTTCTTTTCCCGGGACAGGGATCTCAGCAAGTTGGGATGGGGGCTGAATTTTTCGACGATCCTAGGGCAGAGCCCTTTTTCGAGGTCGCCGAGAAGGTAATGGGGTTTGATCTCCGTGAATTGATGCTTGAAGGTCCCGAGGAAAAGTTAAACTCGACCGAAAATGCCCAGCCAGCAATATTTACCGATAGCATTGCCCGGTATCAAATATTGACAGATAAAATTGACGATCCGGACTGCGTTTTAGGGCACAGCCTGGGTGAGTTTTCTGCCCTGGTTGCAGCTGGCTGTATCCCTTTCGAGCATGGTATTCGCATCGTGAAAAAGAGGGGCGAATTGACCGGTAACGTGAACGTTAAAGGCTCTATGGTAGCAGTGCTGGGAGTTAAATACTCAGTTGTAGAAGAAATAGTTAACGAGACGGACGGACAAGTTACCATTGCAAACTATAACTCTCCTCGACAGGTAGTAATCTCCGGAAGAGAAAAACAATTATCCAGTAGTTGCGAAGAGCTGAAAGAGGAAGGTGCCAGGTGCATTAAACTTAGCGTCACGGGACCGTTCCATTCTCAGTTTATGAAAGAAGCAGAACTGGAGCTAAAGAAACATATAGATAAGTACGATTTTAGTGATCCGAAGATGCCGGTTTTGTCCGGAGTTTCGGAGAATTTTGAATGCTCGGGTCTAAGGTTGCAAGAATTATTGTCTCGCCAGATGACGCATCCAGTACAATGGGTTGATTACGTGAAATCGCTGTCCGAGTTCGGGGTCGATGCCACGGTAGAAGTGGGGCCTACCGCTACGTTGACGGAGTTGAACCAGAGAATTGATCCTGATCTCGACGGGAAAAGGTTCGACGAGGTGATATGATTTGGAATATTCCGGGGAGGTCGCAATAGTCACTGGTGGTGGGAGCGGTATTGGTGAACAGATTACTCGAGGTCTTGTGGATAACGGAGTAAAGACATTTATATTTTCCAGGTCTCGAGGGGAAGAGACCGCGGACAGGCTTGGCAAAAACTGCTATTTTATTGAAACCGACGTTACGGATTTTAAGTCCGTAACGAATTCTGTTCAGAAAGTGGTCGATCGCCGTAGCAGGCTGGATTATCTTGTTAACAATGCGGGATTTACGAGTGACAATCTCTTGCTCCGGATGTCTCCAGAAGAGTGGGGTAAAGTAATTGACGTCAATCTCAACGGTGTTTTTAACTGTACGAGGGCTTCATTGAAGTATCTGATAAAAGAAGGAGGCGGTATAGTAAATATTTCTTCAGTTTCCGGTCTGCTTGGTAATTCTGGGCAGGCGAACTATGCGGCTTCAAAGGCGGGTTTAGTTGGATTTACCAAAACCCTGGCCCAGGAGTATGGAAAAAGAGACTTAAGAGCTAACGTAGTAGCCCCCGGGTTCGTCTACACCAGGTTAACGGAAGATATTCCTGAAGATAAGAAGTCCTCTTATTTGGATAACGTTATTCTTAAGAGATTTGCAGAACCTGAAGAGATTGCCCATCCTGCATTATTTTTGTTGAGTGATAAAGCTAGTTATATCACCGGCACAGTACTCAGGGTTGACGGTGGTTTATCGTTTGGCTAGACTTGTCACCGCTAAGTTCGAGATTATATCATACTAGGAGGTATTTCAATGGAAGATCTTGAATCTCAAGTCAAGGAAATTATTAGCAGGCAACTTATGGTAGATGAAGACGAGCTGTCTCTCGATGCTTCTTACGTCGAAGATCTAGGAGCGGATTCACTGGACACGGTGGAAATGATTATGGAATTTGAGGACGAGTTTGGAATTGAGATTCCAGATGAAGACGCAGAGGACCTTACTACGGTCGGGGAATCGATAGATTATCTCGAAAACCTTCTTGAGGAGGAGTAGTTAGGTTTTTGTTAGACTAAGCTGAGGTGGTCTCTATGGCTGAGGAGCGGCGGGGAGAAGTGGGCCACGAATCGAAAAATCCTTATTACGAAGGTAAGAAATACAAGGAACCTACCTTTTGTCCAAATTGTGGCCTTGTTTACCACGAGGGCCGCTGGGTGGAAGAAACAGTATCGAAAGACGAGGGAGCAAACGAATCTCTCTGTCCTGCCTGTCGCAGGGAAAGAGATAGAAATCCTGAGGGGTTAATCTATCTTTCGGGAGATTACTTCGATGGTCACAAAAAAGAAATACTCCAATTAGCGAAAAATACCGAGGATAGGGCTAAAGAAAACAGGCCACTCCAGCGGATAATGTGGTCCGAAGAGGATGGAGATAGATTAAAACTGGCTACCACGAACGAACATCTTGCCAGAAGAATTGGAAAGGCTATAGCCAGCGCTCACGATGGTGAACTGGACATAAATTCAGCTCAAAATGAGCGTCTGGTTAGAGTTTATTGGAAAAGGGAGGATTAACGATAAATGACGGACAAACCAAACCCTGACCCGAGGGATCAGAAGCTCGATGATTTTTTAGAAGACCTGGCTTCCAGCAAACCGGCTCCGGGCGGGGGTTCCGCTGCAGCTGTTGCTGGAGCTCTGGGGGCTGCTCTTTCTTCCATGGTGGCAAATTTAACACTGGGCAAGAAAAAATATAAGGAGGTAGAGGATGAGTTCGAAGATATCCTGGAAAGAGCAGAAAAACTGAGAGGCGATTTTCTGAAGGCTATAGCCGAAGATATAGAAGTGTATAATGAGGTTATGGCTGCTTACGGGTTGCCAAAAGAAACCGAAGAGGAGAAGGAGAAGAGGCGGCAGACTTTGCAGTCCGCTCTCAAGGGTGCTACTGAGCCTCCATTTAAAATGGCTGAGCTGGCTGTCGAAGTGCTTGGGTTGAGTAAGGAATGTGCGGAATCGGGCAACGAGCATGCTGTTACGGATGCTGGTGCTTCTGCGATTCTGGCCGAAGCCACCGTTCAGACCTCTTTGCTTAACGTGGATATCAATCTTTCCTCGATTTCCGACTCCAGTTTTGTTGAAGAAGGAAAACAGCGAAGGAAAAACTTGAGTGAAAAAGCTAAAAAGAGAATGGAAGAAGTCCTAGAAATAACGAACGAAAAGATCTGACGGGGTTTTAAAAGTTTATGGAAGAAGAACTATTAGGTCTGGCAAAATCAGTTGCTAGGGAAGCGGGTGAACTTCTGCTGGAGGGGCTTGGAAAAAAACGGAGGGTCTCAAGTAAATCCGGGCCGTCCGATCTGGTTACTCAGTTCGATCGCGAGTCCCAGGAACTTATAGTAAATAAAATTCAATCTTCCTATCCAAATCATTCCATCCTGGCCGAGGAAGAACTCGGCGTTGAGAAAAGTTCTACCAAATGGATAATAGACCCTCTGGACGGAACAACTAACTATATCTACAATTATCCTTTATTTGACGTTTCCATTGGAGTAGAAATGGAAGGAGAAGTGAGGGTAGGGGTAATTCACATACCGGTTCTTGATGAAACTTATGCTTCAATAAAAGGCTCGGGTGCAACCCTAAACGGTAACTCGATCTCTGTTTCTCAAACTGACGAACTTGCCTCATCCCTTCTTTCTACGGGTTTTCCTTATGACGAGAATCTGATGCCTAAGGCAGGGAAGTTATTTTCAAATTTTTTGAGGAAAGCAAGAGGAATAAGGCGCGATGGAGCGGCGGGAGTAGATCTTGCTTTTGTTGCCTCAGGTAGGTTCGATGGATTCTGGGAATTGGATCTGTCTCCCTGGGACCTTGCGGCCGGGTCTTTAATAATTGAAGAAGCCGGCGGTTACGTGTCCGATTTATCCGGAGAAGATCACGATATTTATGAATCCCCGGGTATAATAGCCAGTAACGGAAGAATTCATGAAGCAATGCTGGGGAAAATATCCTGAGCGATTTTGACCGGTTCTTCTTTTCGCGAAATCTAACTGAAGAATCCGTCCTAAGAAGAATTAGCCACAACGTAACGAGTTTGAATATAGAAGTTTAACAGGGGCCTCAACAATTAAGGTGAGTTAACCAGAGGTCGGTAAAAAATGAAAACGATCTCAATATCTGAAGTCGAAGACTACGAGGATGAAGTAGTAACTATTAAAGGTTGGCTTTACAACCGCAGGTCGAGTGGCGGTATCCAATTTATCCAGATTAGAGACGGTACAGGCATAATTCAAGGTGTACTCAAACAGGACTCGGTAGACGATGAGTTATTCGAGACGACTCTGGATCTAAAAAGAGAAACATCATTAATCGTTTCAGGGACGGTAAAAGAAGACGAAAGAGCACCAATTGGTTACGAGCTGGAAGTTTCCGGAGTCGAAATACAGCACTCCGTCCAGGACGATTTTCCGATCACGCCGAAGGATCACGGTCCCGGTTTCCTCATGGATAACCGTCATCTCTGGATAAGGGCAAAGGGAGCTGCCCCGGTCCTGCGAGTCAGACATGAATTACTCCAGGCATTGAGGGATTTTTTCGACGAGAGGGAGCTTGTAGCCACAGAAGGACCAATACTGACCGGTGTATCGGTTGAAGGGACTACCACGCTTTTCGAGACGGAGTATTTCGGCGAAGATGCTTACCTAACCCAGAGTTCTCAGCTTTATCTTGAAGCGACAGCAGCGGCACTGGGAAAAGTTTACTGGATAGGTCCCGTGTTCAGGGCAGAAAAATCAAAGACGAGAAAGCACCTCACGGAGTTCTGGATGGCGGAAGCGGAATTGAGCTGGGTTGAACACGAGGAAAACCTGGATTTTCAGGAGGATATGGTTCATTACGTGGTTACAAGGGTAGCGAATGAGAGGGAGGCTGAATTAAGGAGATTAGACGTTGATCCGGAAAATTTAATCAAAATGGTCGAGAAACCTTTTCCTCGGATAACCTACGAAGAAGCCGTGGAGATAGTGAACGAAGCAGGGGAGGGAATGGAATACGGCGAGGACTTTGGCGCTCCTGCGGAAGCTGCACTTGGCGATCATTTTAATAAACCAGTGTTTATTGAAGCCTTTCCCAAGGAACTTAAACCATTTTACATGGAACCTATGCCCGGGGGAGACAAAGTATACACCGCGGATTTGATCGCCCCAAATGACTACGGTGAGTTGATAGGAGGCAGTCAAAGGATAGACGATCTCGACCTCCTCAAGCAGAGACTTGATGAGGAAGGACTTCCTCATGAGCCCTATGAGTGGTACCTGGATCTGAGGAGATACGGCTCGGTGCCACATTCAGGATTTGGATTAGGTGTGGAAAGAACGATAGCCTGGATATGTGGCCTGGATCACGTTAGAGAGACAATTCCCTTTCCGAGACAGATTAACAGGATATATCCATGATCCTTACCTATGAGTCTTAAAAGTTTCTTTAGATCCGTCAAAAACGTATTTTGGTCCGGATCTATTGAAGAAGATCTCGAGCGCCAGTCCGGTTCGAGGGAAGATCACGATATATTTTTTCTCGTGAGGGGTGTAGAAGGTTACGAGGAAGAGATTAAAGACTTGAAGGGCTGGATAAAAGAAGAATTCGAAAACCCCAGGATTAAACTAAATGATCCCGACTCGATGGAGCCTTACATTGAGTTAAGTCTTGACGTGGAGACCGAAGAAGGGGATTTCCGGTTAGTTTATTATGAAAACCTCGAACTGGTATTGAGAGGGGACAGGAAGGTTACCGAGGATATCGAACCGGAAGTCAGCCAGGAACTCGACCTGGAATTCGAGCGAGTTTGATTATTCATCCGCATCCTTTCTGTAGTTCACTTCAGGTTATTTTTCACCGATTAGTTACCGTTCAATTATTTCCCCACAGACGGAATTAATTGTCTGGACTTAACCTTCCTCTGTACTAAGACTCTGCCGGGATTTCCCTATATTAAGCTAAAGCCATTAACCGTTAATGTTAACTCAACTGCCAGGGAACAGGCAGGAATTCTGTTTGAATGAATAAAACCGTTAGTCGTGATTTAATTTACTTTTCCCTACAATGGTGGTTGTATGGAGAACCAGT
Organism: uncultured Thermotogae bacterium; assembly: GCA_964649445.1. Lineage (GTDB taxonomy): Bacteria > Bipolaricaulota > Bipolaricaulia > M55B111 > M55B111 > JAGXLP01. The sequence continues at coordinate 18,102 of CAZYPS010000029.1, forward strand.
TATTGACGCTCGTAATATTTTGCGTAAGAGTGGAAAGGACTAAGCCAAGGGCACGGAACACGTTTTAAGGTGATATTATGGATGAATTGACCCCGAAATCACTGACAGAGTTCAAGTCGATCTCCCAACCGGCATTATCGGAAGACGGAAGCAAGGTAGCATTCCTCGTAAAAGAAGCGGATGACGAAAATAATGGTTACGATTCGAATATCTGGATTTACGATTTTGAAA
>CAZYPS010000029.1:18432-20457 GCA_964649445.1 uncultured Thermotogae bacterium
GCGGATGACGAAAATAATGGTTACGATTCGAATATCTGGATTTACGATTTTGAAAGTGATGCTTATTTCAGGCTTACTGCGTCCGACGAGGATGGCAGTTTCGTCTGGCGTGGGCCCGGTGAAATACTTTTTACCTCCTCGCGGGCGCTAGACGACGAAGAGGCAAAACGGACAACCGAATTTTACTCTATCTCGGTAACAGGAGGAGAGGCTACCAAAGCTTTATCAGTTCCTCATAGCGTGGAGTCATTTCGCTGGTCGAACGGTAAGCTTATTTACAAAGCAACAGTCGAAATCGATGAGGAAGAGTCAGAAGATGATGGACCTGATTGTATAACCCTTGACGAAATTCCTTTCTGGGCGAATGGCAACGGTTTTACCAGTAAAAAGAGAGCTCATTTGTTTCTTTACTCCCAGGGAACGGACGAGCCCGAAGAATTAACGCCGGGCGCTATTTCGGTCGGTGAATTTGCCATAACTGGTGATAAACTAGCTTTCGCGGGTAGTGAGTACGAGGTCAAAGCACCTATCACCAGTGAAATATATCTAGTCTCATTGCGCGAAAATTCCTCCCTGGAAAAGTTGACAAACGATTCCCTCCAGCTGGATCTTCTCGAGTTTAGGAATTCCGATAGCTTATTTGTAACCTTGACTGATATGGAAGTAGCGGGTCTGAATCAAAACTACGAATTGTTCGAATTTGACCTGGAAGAGAAGGAATTTAGTCCTCTCAACGCCAATTGGACAAATTCATTTTCCAATAGAGTCCTTACTGATGTTAGGCTAGGTTCCGGCCAGAGAAGTACCACTGATGGGAAAAAGTGTTATTTCACTTCAACGGTAGGTCGAAGCTCTTTTTTGACTGTTGCGGATTCCGAAGGGAGAATTAATAAAGTTACCCGTGAGGGTGGTTCGGTTGACGACTTCGATGTCGAGAACGGACAAACGGTTTTTGTAAAACTTGCCTCAGACGAGCTCCAGGAGCTTTACTCTCTGTCATCCGGTGGGGAAGAAAAAAGACTTACTACTTTAAATAAAGGTACTCTGCCGGAGGAGGATTTTTCCCGCCCGGAAAAGTTCCAAGTTGAGCGAGAGGACGTGACTATCGACTCGTGGATAATTAAACCCCACAATTTTGATCCCGAAGAGAGTTATCCGGCAATACTTGAGGTTCACGGTGGGCCTAAAGCGGTCTACGGAGACGTTTACTTCCATGAAATGCAGCTTTTAGCCAATAACGGTTATGTAGTGGTTTTTTCAAACCCAAGAGGGAGCGACGGAAAAGGTGACGAATTCTCTGATATACGGGGAAGATATGGCCGGGAAGACTTCCGGGACCTGATGGAGGTAATGAATGTTGCTTTGGACCGGTTCTCTTTTTTAGACGAGAAACGACTCGGAGTTACTGGCGGGTCCTACGGGGGCTTCATGACAAATTGGATCATCGGTCACACCGATAGGTTCAAAGCCGCCGTATCCTGTAGAAGTATATCCAACTGGATATCTAAATTTAATACGACGGACATTGGATACTACTTTGTTTCCGATCAGCAGGACGGAGACCCCTGGGAAGATCACGACAAACTCTGGCACCAATCGCCGCTAAAATATGCCGATAGGGTTGATACTCCCACTCTATTTATTCACTCCCGGGAGGATTACCGATGCTGGGAAGGGGAAGCTATGCAGATGTTTACGGCACTGAAGTACCACGACGTGCCGGCAAAGTTATGTCTGTTTGAAGGAGAAAACCACGAACTCAGTCGGGGCGGAAAACCGAAAAATCGAATCAAGCGCCTGGAGGAAATGGTAAACTGGTTTGATCGTTACCTTAAATAATTTTTAACGTTTAACTAAAAATAACCTTCAAGGGTTGCCCCTAATAAATAATAAAATAGGCAGTTCTGGTTGGGGCTAGGTTAATTTATTCTCAATCGCGTCAATTTCTTCATCCAGTACTTTGCAGTTAATCGTGGCTTTTGCCAGAACTTCGTCATCATCGTTTCTGACTTCCGCTTTCGTTTT
>CAZYPS010000030.1:0-16385 GCA_964649445.1 uncultured Thermotogae bacterium
CGGAGGGCGGATACGTTCGTTTCTCTCATGCGCCGAAAGACCGGGTAATTAATCCGCTTTAAAAACAAAGCAGGCCGGAACAATATTAATTGGGTCAGGCTCCTTATAAAGTGAGCAACCAGGTCCCCTTTGTAAAAAACAGAACAGGCTGCCCCCTTTTTTTAACTGAATAGCAGGCCGGGTCCCCGTGCCCGGCCGATTCTCTCGCTGTCCCCAAACTTGAGAAAGCAGAAAAGACAGGTTACCAATGCCCGATAGATAGCCCCCGGGCTTTCCAGACCCAGAAGCAACTAGAACTTTCACGCTTTGGTAGTTGTTGTAAGTATTGTAAGCAAGGGTTCCCTCTCTCCGAAAAGTGCGCATATTGAAAATATTTAACTTTGTTCTCTGGTAATTGTTCGACAAAACCGCAGGCGATTTCCCCGGCGTGGAAATCGCTGCTTCCGATCTCGGCCTCGCTCCCCATGCTTCCAGAGGAAGCATGGAACCGTGCCCGCTCGGCCTCCGATAGGATTTTCCTGAACAATTACCAGAGAATCTAAAGACGTGGATTCAATATATCTATCGGCCTTTTGTCCTCGAGGGCTCCGGACCGAGAAAATTCCAGCGACGCGGCGCATATGTCTGACCGAACCAGCACTTATCTGAGAAACCCCCACTTGGTTTGTATTCGGAAAGGTATTTGTTAATGGTAACCAAAACCGAACTGAAGTACCTCGACAATTCCAGGTATCATATCTCAGATAAGTGCTGGTGAGGGATATTACCATAACCAAGTAAGTTTAACTGTCTATGAGTTATACTTACTACAAAAGAGAACCACTATCATGAAGGCACCAGTTTGAGCACGCGAGTCGGAAATTTCTCGGTCCGGGAAGCCCGGAGGTAGATTCTGAAGTATCGGTTGGTTGTGAAACCCATACTGCTATGATAAACAATACCAACTTAGCCCCCGCACTCCCTAGGAATAACTGTGGATCATTGACCGGCTTGTCACGAGCTCAAACCATCCGTTAATTCCGGACTCTACAGATGGAGGGAAGAATCACCAGGGCGCCACGTGGCCGTCGGTTCTGGGTTCAGTAGCTCCAAAGAAGGTATCGCCATCCTTCCAGATAAATTGCCCTCGACCAAATTTACCGGAATCCGCCGTTACAGATATCTCGTGATTCTTTCGCTCTAGTTCACCGATCAAATGATCGGGAAAGGACCTTTCTACCTCCAGTTTCTTACCTTCAATCCAGCGCCATCGCGGAGCGTCTAGCGCCGCTTGAGGGTTTAGCCCCCTATCGATGATCCTCGTAAGGACCTGGAGGTGGCCCTGGGGTTGCATGTATCCTCCCATTACTCCAAATGGACCCACCGGAGAACCTCCTCTGGTAAGAAAGCCGGGAATTATAGTGTGATAAGACCTCTTGCCACCTTCCAGTTTGTTATAATCACCCTCTTTTAGCGTAAAAAGATTTCCCCTATTCTGGAGAGCTATACCTGTTCCCGGTACTACGATTCCGGAACCAAATCCGGCGTAGTTGCTCTGAATGAACGAAACCATATTACCGTCTCCGTCCGCTGTGGCCAGGTATACCGTTCCTTCCTCACCCAACCTGCCGGGCTCGAATTCCCCGGCGCGTGAACTTATCCGCTTGCCACGACTACGACCGTATTGAGGGGTAAGAAAGTCAACCGGATCTTCCTCCATATAATCGGGATCAGTGATATATTCCTTCCCGTCCACAAACGCTAACTTCAGTGCCTCGATTTCTTCGTGGTAGGTTTCTACCTCTTTCTCCCCATGTCGATCAATCTCCCGAAGTATGTTCAAAGCCATCAAAGCAACCAAACCCTGACCGTTAGGCGGCAATTCCCAAACCTCATAATCTCGATAATCGACCTTCATCGGTTCCACCCAATCGGGAGAATAGGAAGCGAGATCCCGTTCTCGAATATATCCCCCAGTATCTTTCGCAAATTCGGCTATCTCTTCCGCTAATTTACCTTCGTAAAAAGCTCGTGCATCCGTGGTCGCAATGCTTTTCAGGGTATCGGCGTGATCGGGAGAGGACCAAATATCGCCTATCTCCGGGGCACGGCCTTCCGGAGCGAAAGTCTCCTCCCAGCCTTCGAACTCCTCACCTTCCAGGTCGGAGAAGACCTCGTAGGCTTTCCTCCAGTTCTTACCCAACGTGGGCTGGATAGGATAGCCCGTTTCTGCGTATTCAATCGCGGGTTTTAAGTTATCTTCGAGGGTTAATTCTCCAAACCTCCCAGTAAGCTCCTTCCAGGCCGCCGGTGCCCCGGGTACGGTTACGGGTTCCCAGCCGAACCTGGGCATCTCTTCTATCCCTTCTTCTTTGAGCCCGTCCACCGATATACCCTCAGGCGCCGGACCACTTCCGTTTAATCCATATAACTCGCCATCATTCCAGACCTGAGCAAAAGCATCACCGCCAATTCCGTTGGAGGTTGGCTCCACCACTGTAAGACTGGCTGCAGTTGCCACAGCCGCGTCCACCGCGTTACCACCACACTTCAGAATCCTCAACCCTGCCTGAGCTGCTAGAGGTTGAGACGTAGCAACCATCCCTCGTGAGGAACACACGAGGTTTCGCCTGGAGGGGAATTTGTAGGACAATGGATCAAAATCCATATTTGCCTCCTTCAAAATTATCCTAATACCCAGCCTGATCCGACCTCCCCGGAATGATTAACTTAATGATCTCTGAAAAGATTATATATCGCCAACCCTGGATATTAATTTATCTATCGATGGATCTGATGAATTTGGGAGGGACGAAATCCGTAACGTAGACCTTCTCACTTGCCTTCTGGAAAGTCACACCTGAGTCACTGGCCCTTACAGCCTCGATCTCCAGAAGTACCGGTTCCGGGGTATGACGCTTCCCCACTTCGATGGCGTCCTCTTTCTGGGCCGAAAGGTGAACTTTCCTCCTTCCCTGGCTCCGGAGTCCTTCCTGGTCTATCCGTTCGGCCGCCTTCCTGGACGTTCCATGATAGAGGATTTCGACTTCCACCTCCGGCAAATCAGGCTCGACGTCGACGGAATGTCCGTAAAGAGCCCTAATCCTGCCGTCCGAAATTTCGTATCGGCCCTTGGGGTCCTCCTCGACAATCTGTCGGAGACCAGGGTCAGTCAGATTCTTCCATCGCTCCTGTAGTTTTGACAATAATTCTCCCAGATCGACAAAACCTTCTCCATCCATCGACATACCGGACGGATCATGACGCAGCAGGTAGGCCATCTGCTTACTTACCTCTCTTCGGTTCATTCTCACCCTCGCTTAAATTATTCGTCTTATTAATCAAATCACATTTCAAGTCAATCGAACCGTCAGAAGTATTTATCGATTAGAAAGCCAATACATTGAAGGAAATCTAGAAAAACGGTGCCAGATCTTCGGCCAGTGATTCGAGAAATTGTTCGTCTTCTCTGTCAAACGGCGCAAGTTCGTGAGAATCGATGTCAATTTCTCCCCTAAATTCTCCTTCATCAAATACAGGTACAACGATCTCGGACTTTACTTCGGGGCTGCAGGAAAGGTAATTTTCTTCCTCCTCGACGTTTTGCACGGTAAAAGTCTCTTCTGTCTCGGCGGCCTGACCACATATTCCCTCTCCATAATCTATTCTGGTGTGATCGGTTTCTTCCCCGACGAAAGGCCCTAAAACCAGTTCATCTTTCCCCGATTCGGAGATGTAAAACCCAACCCAGTCGTAGTATTCCACCCCACCGTGCAAAATATCAGCTACCCCTTCGAGTACCTTTGAACCGGGTGCGCGCTTTCCCACCATCTTCCTTATTTCCTCTCTCAGTTGAGAAAACTTACTGGATTTCTCCACTCCGTACCTCCTCTCGTCCTTGGAACCGGGCTAAAATTCTAAGCCGATCTCGTGAAAAATGAACCAGACTTTAGTTATCCTTCTTTCTTCAACCGTGCTTTAAAGTCTTCTATCAATTTCACGGGAGACGGATCAACTTCGTTTAACAGGGCAAGATAAACTGAAAAGTAATCCCCGAAATATACCTGACCGATAATCTTTACAAATTTATTCCCTTTGGGTGCCTGGGCAATGGAATAGTCAATTCCTTCATCAGTGAATATATCCTCCATTATCTTCATTCTGAGCTCGTTCCTCTCTAGTTCCAGCCCGTTCTTCAGGGTTATTACCTTGCCGGTCTCCATTAACTCACTGCCCAGCTGGTAACCAACCGTTTCGTTGTGGTTCAACTCGGGAAAAACGTTCCAGTACGCCGGCTGTTTTGCGTTCTCGTTAATCTGTGTCTTCCAGCGATATGCTACGACCTGTGTATTGCCCTTAGTACCGTAAATAATTGGAACTTTTCCTTTGAATTCTTCGGCCAGCCTCTTCGGCTCGTTGGTCTCAGTCGGTACGGAACTATTCCAGGAATCGGCCAGTTCTTCAATCCTATCGACCACCTTCTCGAGGTTTATGGTTCCAGCAAGGCCAGCCTTTTCGAATAGTTTCAGCAGGGGAAAAAGCATATAACCGGTGGAAGCTCGAGGTTGATGACCAGTTGGGATCTTCACCAGAGGAATCGATTCCCGGGCACAATAATCTTCCATCTTCCCTCCGGTGGACAAGCCGAGCGCATTCATACCCCGGCGACGTCCATTCTTCAAAGCCGAAAGAGTTTCTTCCGTATTGCCGGAATAACTAACCGCAATTAGCAAATCTTCCGTCCCGGCCGTCTCCGGCAGGTGGTAACCTCTATTGGTCTCTACAGGAAAATCCAGCAAACGAGCCAGGAGGTCACCCACAATCGCCGAACCACCCATCCCCGTTACCAGGACTCTGTCGAACTCGGTCAACTCGAACGGAACCTGGACTTCTTTTCCAATAGAAACTGCTTCACGGCACTGTTCAGGAAACGTATCGAGGTCTTCAACCATCCCCTGAGGGTCTAATTCTTCGATTTCGTCAGGATTATCGAGGTTCATGTTATCACTCCTTTTCCTCAATTTCTCGGGCTATTCGCTTCACTTCTTGAGCTTTATCTTTATTCATAACCAGCAAGGAATCAGGGGTATTAACTATAACCGTATCGGATATACCCAGGGCTACTACTGGTTTATGAATATCGTTAAAGACTATATTATCTTTAGACTCATCACATATTACTTTGCCATGAGTGCTATTACCACGGTCGTCGGTTTCCAGCAACTTCTCGAAACTGGGCCAGTCACCAAGGTCCGACCAATCGACAGAAGCCGGAATTACTGCCCGCTCGTCGGCTTTTTCCATCAGTCCATAATCTATGGAAACGGAAGAAACTTCCCGGTATTCCTCATTCAAAACCTCGTCCGCCCGGGGACTTCCGAGCGCTTCCGCTATGTTTCTAAGACTTTTCGACAACGTAGGCATATACTCGGCCAAATTATCGATCAATTGATCGGTCCGCCAGATGAAAGTACCGCTATTCCAGTAATAATTACCAGCAGCAAGAAATTCCTCCGCCGTAGCAGAATCGGGCTTTTCCGTAAAGCTGAGAACTTCCCTCGGCACTTCCTTTCCGTCGAGGACGTCCCCGGCCTCGATATAACCGTAACCTGTTGCCGGATTCGTAGGCCTAATTCCCAGCGTAACGAGCTTTTCTCGGTCATAGGCCACCTCGGAAGCCAGCTGTAACAATTCTCTAAATCTCTTCTCTTTTCCAACCAGATGATCCGCCGGCAATACTACCATCACGGAATTACTCTCGTCCAGATCAAGAATTTCCCGAGAATAGACTGCGGACAGACCTATACAGGGAGCGGTGTTTTTGCCCATAGGCTCTTCGATAATATTTCTTGCCGGGAGTTGGGGCAAGTCCTGCTCTACCAGGTTTCCTTTCCCTTTATTTGTCACAACCATAACCCGTTCCGGATCGATTAGCGGACTAATTCTGTCAAAGGTCCTAGCCAGCAATGACTTCCCATCTATTTCTATAAACTGCTTGGGTCGGGAGGGAGTACTTAACGGCCAGAGCCGCCTTCCTCTTCCACCAGCCATAATTACCGCATAAATTGTAAAATCACTCATCCTAACCTCCTTCTAAGTTGGTTAAAAAGCTCAGTCACTCCAGAACTCAGGGTAGAAAACCAACCTAGAATTTAACCTGTAACCCCGCTGAACCGTAGAAACTATCGTAAGACTCACCGGTTTCATCTATCCCCCAGTTAAATCCGGAAGTCAATGATATTCCCCACCTATCTCTAATAGGGTAAGAGAAGCTGGACTCAACCGACAGATCCCACTCTTCATTTCCCGGTCGGTATTCCAAATCAGCCCCAACTTCTGGAGTGAGTTTATCCGTCAACTTCCAGTTGAGGACTTTCTTCAGGGTATAGGTGAAACCCTTTTTGGATCTAAATTTAATCCCGCCCCTTAACTCGTGAGAAAGATTACTTAATGATCTCCACTTGGCTCCCAGAGTAAGATCTCCGCTATACCTGGACTTTCGACCGAAATTCGGATGGGTTAAAAGATTTCGACTGATCGAATAGTTCATTTCTGGAGTTACTCGGTCGGACTCGTAACTGACCTTTCCCCGAATGGTATCCTTGTACTCGACAAGTTTGCTGTTCGTAGATAAACCAACGGTTCGGCTCAGCGTAGTTCGACTGGAAAGACTCAAAACCGTGGTCCTACCGGTAACCTCGCCCGTAAATTCGTTAGAAGAATTGCTACCTTTCCAGGCAACCGATATGGAAGGAGTAAGGTCAAACTGTCCGAGGTTCAATCGATCCAAGTCCAACTGGGCCTCTGATTGATTATTAAAGCCCCGGTACCCCCCGCTCAGTAAGTCCTTTGCGCTGCCCTTTCCGCTAATTTTTAACTTACCTCCATAATCGCTGCTAACCGGTATATTCCGAGAATAATCGATTTCCCAACCGAGTTCTTCGTTCGACCTACCTTTAAGAGGCCCGAAGGTGAATGGATAAGTATAATTTAAATTTAGCGCGGTAGATTCACCCGGTGAAATTCCAAGCCTTGCCGAAATACTGGCGTAATTACTTACACGGCCGACGGATTTGGTTTCACGGGCTGTCGAAAAGTTTAAGGAGGTGGTCAAAATGTCCGCAAAGAAATTCTTTTTCAGACCGAGATCCAGCCCCAGCACCGTTACACCGCCTTCCTCGGTAGTCCAGGTAAATGCCGCAGTGGTATCAACGACCGTTTTCCAGTCCAGGGTCAACTGGTTGGATATCGACCAGCTGCTCCTTTCCGTAGAGAAAGAGGACACTGAATAATCGCTGCTGAGTCCAAAGGATAATGAGTCAGTAACGTGCGCGTTCAGGCTCAACCCGGTTGCAATCAGATCACGTCTTTCCAGCCTTCCAATAGGAGTATAACTGGGCTGGACGTACTCGAAATTCGTCGAGATAGAAACATCCCGGGACAAAAATTTCAGCTCCTTTCCTATCTCTGCATCAAGAAAAATACCCTTATTCGTGTGGGAATCCGGGTCGATATTCCTGTATCGATCGTCGTCAATTCCCTTTATCTTCGTCACCTCAGTAAAGTATTTTTCCAGATTATCTCCAAATTCGCAAATCACGAGTTCTTTCGCATCTTCCAATCGATAACCCTCACTTCCAGCCCAGATCTTTGGGCCGGCTGCCAGCACCGCAGTAACGAACCTATTGCCGTAGCGAACAGTAGAACCTACTTTCGAAAAACCCCGGTCCGTGCCGAACCAGACTTCCCCACCCGCAACCGAGAGACTCTCCACCGCCTGATCCCTTACCAGTTTTTCCTTTTCCAAGTCCAAACCAACTCTGGTTATTCCATCATCCGTTGCCACGTACAAGTCCTCTCCAGCGACTGTCATGTCGTTGATCCTTCCGGTAACTACTGGATCAGCTTCGGCAAGTTCGTTCCGGGAGAGGTCATAAAGATATAGCCCCTTATCGGTCCCAAGCCAGATGTGACTATCAACATGGGCTATCGTCAAGAGCGAAAAGTCCTTTTCGAATTCGAAGGAAACTTCCTCCCAGCTTCCGTCTTCACCAAGTTCGGACTTGCCGATTTCAGAGATATTCGATTCGGTAGCCGCCCAGATTTTATTTCCGTCGCTTGCCAGACCGATGACTTTCCCCTCAGGCAATCCATCCGTTTCGTAGTAACTTCCCCAGTTTGACGCTCTTGCGAACGGGGCAGGACCTGAGAGCTCGACTGTAGTAACCCCCGCGTTCGTCGAAAGCAAAAGCAGATCCCCGACAATTAACCCATCGTTTACGTTATTCCCAGCAAGTCCGTCTTCCGGGCCGTAACTCTCCCAGCCGTCAGAACTCTTAACGGTAAATCCGTTTTTATGCCCAAATAAGGTCATGTCGTAACCGGTTTCAGTTAACGAAAGGATCTTTACTATCCTATTTGGGAGGTTTACCCGGGAATTATCGTCGGAGGGAAATTCATTTACGTTTCCCGCAAACCTCAAGGAAGCGTTCCACCCGTTCTCTTCGTATTTTGCGCTAACCCCTCCTACCGTGTGAACGTTAGGCATGGTTGGTGTTTCCGGCGACAATTCTCCGGAAAAGTTATCCCTTGCCTGAAAAATGCTGACATCCATCACCAATCCATAATCCGATTCCATTCTCGTGTTAAACCCGTACATGGTCCGGGAAAACTGGGCAAACCCCCCGAGCCCTCCCCGGGCCCGCTCGAAGTCAACTTTGATCTTATCTTCGGCACCAACGTCTTTAAATATCAACAGAGATCCGGTCTCGTAATCGATCGAGTAATCCACGTTTCGCTCCAGCAGGTTACCATTCAAATAAACCTTCTCGCTGTTCGGGGCCACGGAGAGCCCCAGGGAATACATATTCCCCGAGATCTCGTACTGGAACCGGGCACGAATCCTTTTATTTGCAAGACCCGAAAAAAATTCCTGGGGAAATTCCAGCCCCAGGAGACCCTTCTCGGGATATAGATCGTACTCAAAGCTTGGCAGGCCTCCAACTTCCTCCCATTCCCCGTTACGACGAATCTCCAGCTGGAACTCTTCTTCCTTAATACTCGTTCTGCCGAGATAGTAAAACCTGTTCCGGTTGTACTGGGTTAGCTGAAGCCGGGATTCTCCGACTATAAGATTGACGTAGTCATTCAGTGCCCTGAGAAAGTTTTCCTCGTAATCCGTTCCGGGGTTAAACGGATATTCCTTCTTCTCGTCTTCCGGCAGACCCTCATTGTAACTCGATATATAGCTCTTAATCCTGTTTCGAACTAAACTTCGCCAATCTTCAAACAATAGCAAGTAATCAATTTGCTCCGAGACTACGTCGAATTGGCCTGAAGAAAGTTCACTGATCGGTTCGGCCTCAATTTCCTCTTCCAGATAACCGAACTCCCACTGGTCGAGAAAACTCCATAAGTCAGCCCCGGTATCGAACCCAAGTTCCGGGTCCGTAAAACCTTCCACGTAATCTACAGTCAGGTCGTAATACTGCAGGCCCCGGATATTTTTGGTATAGCTCGTCTCCTCAAGTTCAGCCTCACCCTGGTAGAGCGAATATTCGACCTCGGATTCACCGGTATTACCATAGAAAACCTTAGTCTCCGAGATACCCTGAAGCCGACCCGCCACGGCACTCAGTTCGGAGTCACCTATCCTCCCGGTCAATTCGAGCCCGAGAAGCTTCTTATTATAGACAGTAAAATTATCCCCGCCGGTCCCAAAATCACCCAGACGCCCATCCCAGTTGTCGGTATCCATCTTCAACTCGAATTCCTGGAGGTAACCGGGCTTGGTATCGTCCAGGTTGGCGCTCAACGAGAAATACTCTCCCAGTTGACCTGTGGCATCAACTTTTAACGTCTGGGCAAGTGAATATGAGTCCTTGGGGTACCCGACCCGGGAGAGGCTCTTCCCGTCCCCGAGTCCGAAGTTTACCGTCCAGGTTTTCTCCCCCTGCAGATCAATCTTGAACGATCCGGTCTGAACGGTCAGCGCAAGTGTTTGAGGCGTTAACGCGAGTAAAATAAAAAGACCAACCAGAAAAACGATAATTATTCGACTGGACCGGCTATATAGTTTCACGAATAATCCGCCATGGATTAAAACCTGTAAACCAACGAGACCCTATGGGTCTCCGTGATACCCGACCGATAAGCGGACAGTGCCCAGTCCAGTCTTAAATCCGTTATCTCCAGACTAGTCCCAACCGTTAGGGCCCTCCCGTTATAACCTGCCCTCACACCAATATTCTGGACCCAGAGTTCGACTCCAAGATGAGGTGTCATAAGTTCGTAACGAGCTTCCGTTACAGAATCGAATGGAGCTTCTAGATCCGCAAGGACGTTTAATTTCATCCTTTCATCAATCCTGGAACTGAAAGCGATCCCCGTCCGTAATCTTTTCTCAAGTATCTCTCGGTGATTTGAACCGTAAACAAGTCCACCCGTAAAGGCATTCTCAACCATTATTCCAAGTCCGAAATTTCCACCTTTAACTATAACTGCAGGTTCTACCGACCATCCATACCCGTCATCCGTAGAATCAAGCGTGAGATGGGAGTAGTAATACTTTGCCTTGCCTCCAAGGGACAGTTGAGACAGTACCGGTAGTCCAAACCCAAAAACGCCGTGTCCGCTCAGGTAACTAAAACTGCTATCGGTTTCAGCACCAAATTCGTTTGGTACGTTTATAGAACCCGAATACAGGGCGGAAGTACTAAGACCGACGTACTTTCGGGCGAGCCCGACACTCCCGTAATCCAGCAAACCAAACTGGGGACTCCAGAGACTGGTGACTCCGAAGCTCTCAAGAAAACCAAGTGCCGCCGGGTTGTAATGGACCGCGTTTTCGTCGTCCGCCAGCCCAATAAACGCTCCCCCCATCCCCATCGGCCTTGCCCCCTGACCAAGATCCATCAACGCTCCTGAATTACTATATTCGTCCTGACCGTGGACGGGTCCAACCACCAGACTCAAAACCACAAGCGTTAAGGTCGCCAGCGTCAGCCAGCCTTTCGGTCTCATAACCATTCCTCCTTTCCCAGTCATTGCCTTATCACAAGTCGGCTCAAGTCCGACCTGGAATTACCGGTTCTGATCAGGTAAATATATAGTCCATTTGCCAGAGAAACACCCCTGTCATCCCTTAAGTCCCACCTGTATTTAAACTTTCCAGTTAATTGGTCTCTTTCTATGGTCTTAACCCGTTTTCCCAGCACGTTGTAGACCTGAATCTTCAGTTCGTCGGGGTTCTCCGGATGGTGGAAAAAGAAATCGACATGATCCTTGGCGGGATTGGGGGTCGCTCGGACCCAGAGATCTTTTTCAACCTCCTCGACCAACATTCCCGAGCCATAAACACTAGCTTTGGCGTCGAGTTTTCCCCAGCCCCAGCTGTCATCGGGAGTCAACTCGCCATCGGCATTCGCTGTCTGAACCAGTAACTCGGAAACCTCGGAAGCCGTTAGTTCAGAAGATGCACGCCAGATCAGGGCAGCGGTGCCAGCTACGTGAGGAGCGGACATGCTGGAACCAGCCAGGGCCCAGTGTTTTCCGTCGGGCACTTTGAGATAATCCTGAACGGACGCCGATTCGGCAAGCGTGGAAACCACCCAGGCTCCGGGGGCGACCAGATCGGGCTTTATCCGTCCGTCTCTTGTCGGCCCGTTACTGCTGAAATTCGACAGTTCTCCTGTCGGAAATCCTCCGACTGAATAATTCCCCCAGGTATTTCTGCTATTAAACGACCCAACCGTTACCAGGTTTTCCGCGTTTCCCGGTTCGGCGATGGTCATTTTCGAGTCACCATTGGAAAATTCGATATTACGGTATTCGCCGCCGAGCAAATTGTCCGCCACCCAGATATCCAATCTAGCACTGGAGTTTCCGCTAACTTCAATTCTCCAATTTCCGGGATCGGGTGGGCTATTTCCATTAAGATCTCCTACCCGAATGTATATTTCGTTATCCCCGTTCAGTCCGGACGGACCATTTGAAATTAAAACCGTGCCACCTGTAAGACTGAATTCCTTCGACTCCCCTCTACTTATTACCCCCGTAGCATCACCATTTGGATCCCTAACCAGAACGGATATATTCCCCGTCGGATCATAAAAACCATCAAGCGTGAAATAGTCGGAAGTGTCCCCAACGGGAGAATAGCTGGGCAGAGAAACCTCGAAGGTTAATTCCTCGCCTTGATTAATTTCGTGACCGTGATGAATGCTCTTATTCCCAGAATTTCCTGCTGAAACCGTTATCAAATGGTCTTTCGTGACCAAATCGTTCAGTGCGGATTCGAAGAGTGAAGTACCGTCATGGGGTCCGAACTGTGTTCCCAGGGAAAGATTGGTTACTACGCCGGACTTCCCAAGATCATTAGCCCTATCAGCTATATAGCTTACCCCGTCTATTATCGAACTTGTGGAAAAGTTGGTCTTTACAGCGACTATGGACGCATCGGGGGCCATGCCCACGTAGCCGGTGCTCGACGAAGAACCATCGCCGGCCGCGATGCCAGTTACGTGCGTACCATGACCGACTACGTCTTTTACTCGAACGCTACCCGAACCGGGGCCTTCTCCGTTCTTTAAATCCTCTTCGATATCGTGATTGTCGTACTCAGAACCATAGGCATAACCGGGGGGCGAACCGGTGAACCCATCCGTCTGGTCCCAGATGAATGAAATACGTGAAGACTCTTCTCCGGCGACTGATTCATTTCGGTCAACCCTGAAATCAAGGTGGTCGTAATCTATCCCGGAATCCACTACTCCCACAAGGAGTCCTTCGCCTCTATTTACCGGGGCTGTTGAATGTAAAGTGTCAGCCCCTACCAGGGGTAAGCTTTCGTCAAGCAGAGGCCTCACCGGCTTTGACGGAGCAATATACTCTACTTCCGAATCGTTCGCCAGGCTCGAGATCGCCTCCAGTCCGCCAATACCAGTAGCAATCGTCCCACTTCGCGAGATAATGGTAATGCCCGGCTTCTTCACGAAAGAGGATGGACTCCGGAACTTAACCAGTATCCCCAGTTTTTGCTCGGGCCGAAACTCGAGGCCGATCGTTTTTCCGGCAGCATCCCTTTTTTTCGATCCCTCGATCCCAATCGATCGGTCCTTAACCTTTCCCTTGTCGTAAATTTCGAGAGATCCCGATAACCCGCTAAGATCGACCCCTTCCTGCCCTTCCCGTTTTAACTGCCTGTCTCTCTCAATCAGGTATCCCAGCAACGGGTCAACCTTTTTAGAGGGAGAGAACCGCTCTCCGGAATACCCGAAGGGAGAAATCAGGCCAACGGCAAAAATAACAAATAAAACCGTCAAAACAAGCCACTTTTTTTCAACGACCATAACCATTAACCTCACAAAAACCAAGTTATAACCAGTTTTTGATCATCCGGAGATACTTCGCTCTCAAGTGACTAAAGTGCAAAAAACATAGTTACACGAAGCCTGGAACGGCAAAGCAGGTTAATCCTAATCAATTCGTCGTCGTCCATGCAACTAAAATCTAAGCGAACGGATTGACTCTGACTCCTTCGTAACCACCATCGGAAACAATGGAGTTGATCCGTTCTAAAACGTTCCCTGATTCCTCCGTCTTCACAATCAGATCGTATTGATATCTCCCTTTCCGCTTTCCGAAGATATTACTCGTCGGTCCCAGTAACCGGTAATCTCCTTCCTCACCGGTCAGCGCTTCTTTCAGCTTTAGAGCGATGTTCCTAGCATCCTCCTCCTCATCGTCTTCGGCTTCTATCTTTATCAATCTTTTGAATGGAGGATAGCCCATCCGCTTCCTGGACTTCAACTCGGATTCATACATCTCTTTCCAGTTCCTTGTTTTAACAAGGCCAAACACTCCTCCCCGATCCTGTCGAGCCTGGAGAAAAACCCTTCCCTCATCCTTTGCCATGTCCAGACCTGACAGTACCCTCCTAAAAAGAAATTCCGTGGATCGATAACTGGGTCTATTATTTACAAGATTCAAATCGAGCAAACCAACCAGAGAACTTCTGCCTCGGAAGTAGAGGCTCTCTACAATTTTAGTACCAATAACTACATCAACTTCGCCATTTAAGACCTCGAAAACCAGTTTTAGAAATTCTCCCCGCGATTCCTCCTTAAAATCGAACCTTCGAACTTCCGCCCCGGGAAGAAGGGACCGTACTTCTGCCTCTGCCTTTTCGAGGCCAGAACCGATGAATTCGAGCTCGTCACTACCACAACTATCACAGACGAGCAAATTAGTCTTCGTGTCGCAGTATGGGCAGACTCCATAGTTACCGGAACCGGTGAACGTCAACGGTACTTCACAATCAGAACAACGGACCACCTCACCGCAGTCATCACATATTGCTGCACTGGAGGTTCCGGACTTGCCTCCGACAATTAGTGCCGGACCTTCCTCGTTATAACTCCATTTTAACGCGCGCTTTAGCCCGGAACTCAGGACTCTAGAACCGTCTTTTAGCCCTGGATCTTCCAGAGTCATACCCACAGATTTTTTGAACCCATCGGGAAAATTATCGTCAATTGTCTCCAGCTTCCCGGTAACAACGTGGTAGTACGTCTGAATGGAGGGGCCCGGTCCTCCCAGGACCAGTGGCACTTCTTGAAACTCGGCTCGTTTTCGGGCAGTTTCAACCAGATTTCCTTTTGGAACCTGTTCGGTCAATTCGTAGTTCCTCTCACCTTCTCCCTCCACGATTATCCCTCTCAGGCGAGGTACGGGAAGATAGATTGCGTTCAGGACTCCGACAAATACGTCGACTTCACCCGCCCTGGCAAGTTTCCAGCTGGCGGAGGTTTCCCCGTCCGTAAGATTGCTATGATATGGTAAAACAATCCGATCGAGCTCTTTTTTTACTATCCCGGTTAGTTCTTCAGCCCGTAGGACGTTTGGAGCAAGAACCAGAACCGTCCCTTCTCCTTCCAGGTCTCGAATTATTCCCAGATAGGTTGCCAGCCTTTGATCACCCGAACCGTTTACCGTGCATTGTGAGTACCCATCGGAGTCAAAGCCCAGCTCTTTCCGGGACTTCCAACCAGGCTCCAGCGGAGCGGAAATTTCGCCCGACACCTCTGCCCCAGAACTTTGGGTAGCCGGCAAAGATGATATTTCAACCAATTCCTTTTCAACCAGAGTTTTTAGCGGCGATCGTGAACTATTCGCCCTCTCCAGAAGTTCGGTCTTTTCAATTTTTTGGTCAAGGGCAAGGAGGTATTCCAGCAGTTCGACCTGCTTCGGAGCCCTTTTTTTATTCCCCTCGATAAAACCCCTGACTTTATCGAAGGAGGTATTTAACTCAACTCTATCTCTGGTTCTTGGCCTAACGGATAGGTCACCAGGTATAAACCGACCAAACACCTGTCCGATGGGAGTAAGGGTCGTAAAAGAGAGCCATTCTGCCAAACTGATAAGTGCGTCAGGGAGCGGATCGTCTGAAATTACTTCGGTAATTTGCTTTTGCTCGTCATCGTAACTCGGTTCTTCCCTAACCTCGAGTACTACGCCCCGTTCACTCTCACCTCTAAAAGGCAATCTACAGATAGAGCCCGGAGCGATATCCTTCTTCAGCTGTTCGGGAACGGAATATTCGAAGGTCGACCGGATCGGGCGAAAGACGGCGACACTGGCGTAATCGGGAGAAGTCATATTCACAGGGCTCAGTCCCTTTCCCAGGACAAGTAACGCTGAACCCCTCGAACGTTCATAACCAATTCTTCCTCCGTAAATCCGTTTCCGAGCCAGTCTTCTTTTTGACTCAAAACCTCGTCAATTAGTTCTTCTTCCTTGTAACTCTGGTTGAGGTTCGATATCAGTTCCACCCATTCCTGGAGAATTCGTCCGTACTCGTCAATTAGCTTGTCGGGTTCTTGTCCGGGACCAAAGTGCGAGTAAAGGAGAACGGATGGAGAAAGCTTTTTGATTTTATCCAGGCTGGTCAGGCACTTATCTAGGTCGAACGAGGGCGGGGTCGTAGCGGGAATCAAATCCCCTCCAAGGAACAACCCTGCGCTATCTCCTGTAAATACAGTCTCAGTTTCTAAATCCTGGTAGACCAGGTGATGAGGAGCGTGACCGGGAGTCGGCAGGGCAACTAATTCTCTACCATCAAGTTCTAGCCTAGACTTCTCATCAAACGAGACTATCTTTTCTTCGGGAACCGGCTTCAGCGTTCCGTACTCCGAGAATCTGTCACCGGTGGCGTCCTTAACGCTGGCAAGAAGATCAGAAGGATCGACAAGGTGCGGTGCCCCTCTCGCATGGACATAAACCTCTAAATCGGCTAGTTCTTCAACAAGATGGCCCGTTGCTCCCGCGTGATCCAGATGGATATGGGTTAGGAGAATACTGCTTATTCGGGAGGGGGAGAAAGAGTTTTCGTGAAACCAGTCGAGAAG
>CAZYPS010000030.1:16485-20067 GCA_964649445.1 uncultured Thermotogae bacterium
TAAATCCGGAAACGAACTTTTTAAGCTCTAAATTCGTCTCCTCGGTAAGTTCTCTGAGAGCCGCCTCTTTTGGCTCCTCACCTTCTTCGATGTGGCCTTTCGGAAAACTCCAGTGTTTTCCGTTTGCGTGTTTGAGCAGGAGATATTCCCGGTGAACCGGGAAACTCCTGCTCGTGATGATTCCGGCGGAAACTTCTTCGTTGGGCTTTTCTACCTCAGGTGAGGCTGAGCTCATTGCCCTCGGCGTCCAGAGCTTTCGGGCTTAATCCTAGACTCCTTAACTCTCGGACCAGGACCTTGAACGACTCGGGGATTCCTGGTTTGGGCATTTCTTCGTTTTTTAGAATTGCCTTGTACAGCTTAGTTCTGCCCTGGATATCGTCGGATTTTAAGGTAAGCATCTCCTGTAGGGTATTCGCAGCACCATAAGCTTCGAGAGCCCAGACTTCCATTTCTCCGAATCTTTGGCCTCCAAACTGAGCCTTGCCACCAAGTGGCTGCTGGGTTATCAAGGCATACGGGCCAGTTGACCGGGCATGGAGCTTCTCATCTGCGATATGTTCTAGTTTGAGTAGATACATGTGACCCACGGTAATTGGCTTTTCGAAAGGTTCTCCCGTCCTCCCGTCCCTCAATATTACTTTTCCGTCTTCATTTGCTCCGTCGTTCAACCCGTGTTCGGCCTGTTTTTCGTCAAGCTCCTGAAGAATCTCGTCTTCCTTCGCCCCGTCAAAGACAGGAGTATTTACGTGTTCGTCCTTAAGGGAGGAAAGCCAGCCCAGGTGTGTCTCGAAAACCTGGCCCAGATTCATTCTGGAAGGAACACCCAGAGGATTCAACAGGACGTCTATCGGTGTACCATCGGGCATAAACGGCATATCTTCTTCGGGAAGTATTTTCGCAATAACGCCCTTGTTGCCGTGCCGCCCCGCCAGCTTATCACCGATCGAAATTTTCTTCCTAGTGGCGACGTAAACTTTAACCAGTTCGTTGACCCCCGTATCCAGCTCGTGACCCCTCTCGCGAGAGAACTTCTTTACCCTGATAACTTTTCCCTTTCCAGCAGTCGGGGGAAGCTTTAACGAGGAATCTTTCACGTTTCTGGCTTGCTCCCCAAAGATCGACCTAAATATCTTCTCTTCCGGGCTTGGCTCAGATTCTCCTTTCGGAGTAATCTTGCCAACGAGGACGTCACCGGTTTCTACTTCCGTTCCTTCCCTGATAATTCCCCGCGAGTCCAGGTTTTTCAGGTCTTCTTTGCTGATATTGGGGATATCTGCCGTTATTTCCTCGGGACCGAGCTTGGTTTCCTCGGCCTTTACCTCGAATTCCTCTATATGAATTGAATCGAGCATATCTTCTTTTACCAGTCGCTCTGAGACCACGATTGCGTCCTCGTAGTTGTAACCCTCAAACGGCATAAATGCCACACGGAGATTCCGACCCAGCGCCAGTTCTCCCTGTTCGCTGGTAGATCCATCGGCCAATACCTCTTCTTCCTCTACATCATCACCAGGTGAAACCAGAGGTCGCTGATGTACCAAAGTATCCTGGTTCGATCGGGTAAAAGTCTTTAAATTGTAAGTTTTCTCGGTTCCGTTATCGTGTTCAATTTTGATTTTATCCGCGTCAACATAGGTAACCTCTCCCGGTTTGTCGGCCAGAACAAGCATGCCCGAATCCTTGGCTGCTTTTTCCTCCATGCCGGTCCCCACCCTTGGAGATTCCGGGTTTACAATCGGTACGGCCTGGCGCTGCATATTTGCGCCCATCAACGCTCTATTTGCGTCGTCGTGTTCCAGAAATGGAATTAGTGAAGCCGAGGTTCCAACAATCGCTTTCGGGGAGACGCCGACGTAATCTACTTCTTCGGGTCGTCCCATTCTCAAGTTCTCCTTACCAGTTCTGATTTCGACCCTATCTTCGATAAGAGTGCCGTCATCATCGATCTTCGTCGTAGACGGAGCGATCTTGTACTGCTCTTCTTCGCCCGCCATGAGGTATTCGATTTCCCCCGTTACCTTTCCGTCTTCTACTTTGCGATAAGGAGCCTCGAGGAAACCGTACTCGTTTATCCTGGCATAATTAGCGAGAGAGGTAATGAGGCCAATATTCTGGCCTTCCGGCGTTTCTATCGGACAGATCCTCGAGTAGTGGGAAGGATGAACGTCCCGAACCTCGAGCTTGGCTCTTCTCTGGCTCAATCCCCCGCCAAGAGCGTTTAGTCGTCGCTTATGAGTAAGCTCAGCCAGGGCGTTGGTCTCTTCCAGAAATTGGGAGAACCGACCGGTATAGAAGAACTGGTTTACGGAGGACTGAATAGGTCTGGTCGGTACGAGATCTCGCAACGTATCCTCATCGTCAAGGCTAAACTTAGAAAGCTTGTCCTCGGTGGTCCGCACAACCCTGTTCAAGCCTCGCTCGAAAGCCGAACGAGCTGCCTGTCCCGGCAAATTGACGACCTTATTTGCCAGGTGGTCCTTCTCATCAAGCAACTCAGGGCTCCCCGGAACCTGTAATAATAGCTCCAGTGAGTTCAAAACGTCGTCTCTGGTTAAAGCCAGAGTCTCCTTGTCCAAACCGAGTTTGCTATTTGCCTTGAATCGACCGACTTCTGAGAGGAGGTAGTTTTCCTCGTCGAAGAAAAGGCCTTTTATGTAGTTCTCCATTTTGGTTGTAGATACCCTGCCGGTAGGCCTTAACTTCCCGTATATAAACCGTACTGCTTCTTCCTTTGTCTCAAAATCGTCTCTCTCGAGCGTGTTGCCTATATAAATGTTCAGGAAACTCAGCGATTCATTTGTCGCTTCGTTAATGATTACTTCAACATCCTTTTCCCTCAGGGCTTCACCAGCTTCAAACAGGACCTCCGAATCCCTGGTGACATCTTCGGCAAACTTATACCCTACGTATTTACGGAGATTTTCTTCCGTAACGGGGTTGAGGTCGAAACTATAAGCCGAATAAATATCCTCTTTGTCCATTCCCAGTACCCTGAGAAAGACTGTCATCGGGACTTTTGCTTCACGATCCAGGTTGGCGTAGAGACGTTTACGGTTATCGTCCAGTATCAATTCCAACCAAGCACCGTAGTCCGGAAGGATATGAGCACGGAATTGATTGTTTCTTTCCTCAGTTATGTAAACCCCCGGTGCCCGAGCCAGCTCGTTTACCAAAACGTTCTCCGACCCGTTTATTAAAAACGTCCCCTTTGGGGTCATAACAGGGATATCGGCAACGTATAGTTCGCTCTCCAATACCTGATTATCGTCCTCGTCAAATAAACGAGCAGTAATTCGTAAAGGTCTATCGTAAGTAAGATCCTTGTCAGCACAGTCCTCTACAGGACCCCTAACCTCGCCCAGCTCGGGAGAGGCAAATTCAAGTTTAAAATCAGTTCGACTGCTGGCTTTTACCGGGGAGATCTCCTCGAAGACCTCTTCCAGGCCCTCGTTGAGAAATCTTTCGTAGGATTCTTTTTGATCCTTCAACAAATAAGGAGGCTCAATAGCTTCACCATACGAACTATAATCCTTTCTTTCCCTCACCCTGTATCCCTCCTAGGACAAGACAAGCAAAAAA
>CAZYPS010000031.1:0-5212 GCA_964649445.1 uncultured Thermotogae bacterium
TGTCCGATTTCACTTCTTATTTGGGAAGCAGTAATTAGTTAAAAGATATTTGTGTTAAGCCTATGGGTGGGAAGCATCTGCGAGTGGAGCCGGCGAGTGGATTCGAACCACCGACTAACTGATTACGAATCAGCCGCTCTACCGCTGAGCTACGCCGGCATTTGAAGAAAATTATATTACCCTGGCCTTTCCCTTTCAACTCGCGGGTTTACGTAATTCGTGGTACGACCGGTTCCACTTTCAGCTAACCAGCTTAGAGAAATCAAGGATGAGCTTGTTGAAGTAATATACTCCCGCGATTGCTACCGGATAGAGGATTACTACCGATATAAGAACTGGGAGGTAGCCCAGGTTTGGGCTCATCTCGCGTTCGTAAAGCTTTTTGTAACTGTCGATAGACCTCTCAAACTCCCAATCCCTGACGATATTTATATAACTTACAAAGCTGGATTCGGTTATCTCGTCCGGAAGTTTGGAAAAAACTTTGTAGGGCGAATCCTCCAGCATTCTCTCTCTTAGGAAAAAGAACACTCGGCCCAGGGCGAGTACGTAAATTATCAGCCAGCCCGTCCCACCACCGGAACCTGCAAGGTTGAACAGCCCGTGAGCCAGGATTGCTACGACCAGGCTGGAGGCTATCAGCTTTAATTTTTTCCTCTCACCGTCGATAAACCGTGCCCTGCCGAGGAAGTAACCGCTGACCGAATTAATCAGGACGTGCCCCGGAAAGGCTCGTTGCCAGGTGATAAACTGAAGTGCCCTGCCGGCTTCTCCGCCCTCTTCTCCTATGTAGGGGAGAGTCTGGGAAAATATGTAAGAGAAATCCTCGTAGGCGCCGAAACCTGCTCCGATCATCCCCATGTAAAGCATAGCGTCGAAACCTTCCGAGAAGTCCTCGAATTTGAAGTTCCAGACGAGGAGAAAAAATACGACAAGCTTCGCGACCTCTTCGGGAATTGCTGCTTTTACGAACGAATCGAACACACGTGCCGGGAATCCGCCAGTGAAACTGACTCCCGAAAATCCCGGCAGGCCGGCATGTATCGTGGTAATTAGAATGATCGCGGCTACCCCGCCGGTAAAAGCTATCCCGACATTTATCAGCGATTCCCTTTTGTACTTATCGCTGAAGTATAGAATACCCGCGTAGACCAGTGAGAGGAACCAACCGAGGTAAATTGAGCGAAAAAATAGTGCCATACCAGCCTCCGTGTAAGTCTAGACGGTTATTCGGGATCAAGCAAATTGACAGAGTGATCTCAGCAGTTCCGGGCTCTGGAGTTACCAGGGGACTATATGTGGGATGCTATCCGCCGCTCGTCTCCCGTGTGGCTGCAGGGATGAATCGAACAATAAACGCTGAGATCCGTTTTCTCGCCGAGTTCGGCCTTTATTTCCCCGACTATCTCATCCGATTCGGAAAGTTCGGTTTCCGGATCCAGTTCGAGATCGAAGTCAACATGCACTGAATGAGGTCCGATGTATTCCCCTATCATATCGTGGACACCTAGCACGTCTTCGTGAGATAGAACTATCTCCCTCACACGGTCGTAAAATTCTTCATCCGGTGATTCACCGATTAGAGTGCTGATATTTTCCCTTATCAGCAGGATGGCATCGAACGATATAATGAGTGCGATGATAATCGTCGCGATTGGATCACCGATGTCGAGCTGAAAAAAATAAATTAATCCCAACCCGATCATGCTGGCAATAAGGGATAGGGCGTCGTTTATAGTATCAAATAGTTCGGTTTTAATGCTTATCTCTCTTCCTCTACCGTATTTCAGCAGGTAAGGAAGCGGAACGAGGTTCAGCAAGAACGACCCCAGCAGGATGTAGAAAGCTAGTTGGAGATTTGCCGTAATTACTGTCGGATTAATAAGTTTGATTACCGCTTCCTCGATTAACTGATAGCTGGTGACGGCTATGAAGACTATAGCCACTATAAGGGAGGCGACGCTCTGTAATCGTCTATGACCGAAGGGGTGCTCCCTGTCCCCGCCCTTCTCGCTAATCCTAACGCTTACCAGGGTTACCAGAACTGTTACTATATCCGTGACGTTGTTTAGAGCTTCCCCCAGGAGGAACAGAAGGCCCGTGGAGAAGTAAACGACCAGCTTTGCTGCAGCAATTATGACTCTGGTGGAAAGTGTTAAAAGCAGAATAAAGTTCTTGTTAGCCGTTTTATCGTTCATAAGTGTTTTGGTGGGCTATGAGAGACCAGAATAATTGATTTAGTTACCGAACAGGTCCGTAAGTTACTGAGCGAGAGTCTCGGCCAGTTCGTATAGCTCCATATCTAATTCCTTATTATTGGAGAGGACCTTCTTGTAATCGATGGTTTCGATATTATGGCCGTCGAGGCCAAGCATTACGCCCCTATCTCCACTTGATAGGCGATCTACAGCTTTGGCACCCAGGCGGGAGGCGAAAGCCCTGTCGTAAGCTGATGGGTTCCCACCCCGTTGCATGTGGCCTAGTACCGTCACCCGAACTTCGAATCCTATCTGCTTTTTGAGATTCTTGCCAACGTGATGGGCAGCTGAGCCATCTTTGTAAATACCTTCCGCCACTACGACGATCATGTGTTGCTTGCCCCGCTTATAACCCTCGTATATATCGTTCGCCACTTCTTCCAGGTCGTACTCCACTTCCGGAATAAGGATTTCTTCAGCTCCACCGCTTAATCCGCCCATCAGGGCGATATATCCTGAATCCCTCCCCATTACTTCTACTATGAAAGTTCGCTCCAGAGCTGAAGCAGTGGTTCTTATCCTGTCCAGAGCTTCCACTACGGTGTTAAGAGCTGTGTCCACACCGATGGTTATATCAGTGCCGTAGATATCGTTGTCTATCGTGGCGGGAATGCCTACAGTTGGTATACCTTCCTGGTTAAGGGCGTTAGCTCCGCGAAGCGTTCCGTCGCCTCCTATCGTGACGACTCCATCTATACCTTCCTGATGTAAATTTCTTATCGCTTTGGCTCGTTCTTCTTTTTCCTTGAATTCGGGGGCTCTCTTGCTCCTCAGTATAGTTCCACCTTCTTCGATGATTCCGCTGACGTCCTTGAGGTCGAGGTTCTGAAAGTCCCCGACCAGACAACCCTCGTATCCGCTATTTATACCTACGACGTCAAGCCCCAGAGACTTACCTTTACGCACAACTGCCCGAATGGCGGCGTTCATACCGGGAGAATCACCGCCGCTGGTCAATACGCCTACTTTTTTCATATTGCGCCTACCTTTGTAGCTCTGAGTGTTGATTTGATTTGCTGGATCCATTCCAGCATGAGTCTTGTGATCAGGAAGTTATTGTGTACGTGGCTCTTGCCGTTTTGGCCTAGCTTCTGACCCAAGCTCTGATCCTCAATAATTTTCACGATTTTCTCGGCGAAGGCATCGTAGTTGTTGGGTTCGCAGAGAAAGCCGGTTTCGCCGTCGATCACCTGGAGAGGAATTCCTCCTACGTCTGAGGCGACTACAGGTGTGGCTTTCCAGAGAGCTTCGGTAACAGTTAAGCCAAATCCTTCCCGAAGAGATTTTTGAATTATCACGTTGGATTGGCTCTGGACAGCGTTTACAAGCAGTTCGCTTTGCTTGTTTATTATATGAACGTCCTCCATGCCCTGAACCTCTTTTTGAAGACCCTGGAAAATTTCCTGTCCTTCGGGATCATCGCTGGCTGGTGCGCCAAGAAGGACGAGCTGAATATCGACGGATTCCTTTACTTTCTTAAAAACTTCGAGTACGCCTTTGGGGTCTTTCCATTTATCG
Source organism: uncultured Thermotogae bacterium (assembly GCA_964649445.1). Taxonomy (GTDB): domain Bacteria; phylum Bipolaricaulota; class Bipolaricaulia; order M55B111; family M55B111; genus JAGXLP01. Next base: position 3,777 of record CAZYPS010000031.1, read on the forward strand.
AAACGAGATACCTGGCTGAGTAGCGGTCGATCAAGGTCTATGCCGTGATTTTTCAGAATGTCGTTCTGGCGTGAGTGATCCATGTCCATGTTCTTAGTTGACATTGGATCTATTGCGGGAGCGATCAAAGATTTGTCGTTTGGGAGATCGCTTTGAGCGAACTTATCGACAGAGAAAACCGTGTTATCGTATCTTAGGATGAATTTCTTTATATAATCCCAGGCTTTTTCGTTAGGATCCGAGAGATCTATATGGCAGCGCCAGATCCACGGCTGGCGTTTTGGATAAAAACTAACCAGGGGTAAAGGCTGGGGGTCGTGAACTATCATGACGTCATGCTTAATGTGAGTAAACCGGGAGAAAAGTTCGTTTATTCCAGTATATATCTCTTTTTCGTGTTCGTTAATCGTTACGTCCTCACCCTGAAGAGCATTATGCCACTTCTTCGTGATAGGGAAGAACTCAGGAGTTCCATGGATGACTCGCCAGCCGTATTCGAGTCCCAGGTCGTTCATGAGCGGCACCGTAGTCCAGAGCATCTCGGCTACTCCCCCACCGGTGAAGGTGGAGTTTACGTTCAGGATTCTTTTTCCTCTTAGGGGGGTACTCTCCTTAAACAGCGTTGCAATTACCTTGTCTCCTACAATATCTCTATAATCCTCAAGCTTCCTTCCGTCCATAAATTAGTTTTAACCCTCCGTTTTGTAGTTGATTCCTGGGGTCAGTTTACAGTTTATAGGTTCAAGAGTGAAGGTTAACCTTCTTTCGTTGATGAGAACCTAATTACCCCGGCGATCGACAGCTGAAATATTTCATAAAAAATTATACTATTGAAGACTACGAAATTATCCTTTTCGGTGCAAAAATTTTCCCGGAAACAGCGCTTAGTTGGTCAATTAGGTACTGGCGAAAATTTCATGGAATATTTTCAGGAACTCCCGGACTTCTTCTGGGTTCTTTAATTTATATTGGGCTTCTGTATCCCTCTCGTCTCCGCTATTTACTATAACAGGGACACCAGAATTTTGGTTCCGGAGAACGCTAAAAGCGTCTTCGTCAGTCGTATCGTCACCGACATAAATTGTCGGAATTTTACCCCACCTTTCCTGGAGAAGCTGGAGTGCATCCCCCTTATTCCAGTTTCCGGGCCTTACTTCGAGAAGTTCGGCTCCTTCTATGACTTCCAGGTCGGGTATCGAGTTCTCTTCCCAGATTCGGTAGAACTCCTGTTTTATTCCATCCTCGTTGCCCTGGTATTGTCTGTAATGAAGGGCTAGACCGAAAGATTTATCCTCAATAATTATTCCCTCTTTCTCTCCGACGCTTTCCCGAAGTTCGGATCTCATGACTGAGATTGCCCGATGAGTTTCCTCGCTTGTCTCAAGCTCGTGATCCGTCCCGTCCTCAAACCTTATTTTTAACCCGTGATTTCCAGC
>CAZYPS010000031.1:5312-20039 GCA_964649445.1 uncultured Thermotogae bacterium
AAACTCATTGAGATCTGCCGTGAGTGCTCAATTCCCATTCGTCCAGAAACCTGTCCCGCCACCAGTGGATGTCCATCTGGTTGAGTTTAACTCTCATCTTCGAGAACTTCTCCTTCTGAGCTTCTTCCGGAGTGTTTATCGCCTGATGGAGGGCGTCGGCGACTGCACCCGGGTTATAAGGATTGACTTGAATTGCTTCGGTAAGGGTTTCCGCTGCGCCCGCAAATTCCGAGAGTATTAGCATGCCGTGATCCCGTGTTGCGACGTACTCTTTGGCGACCAGGTTCATCCCGTCGATTAAAGGTGTTAACAGTCCTATGTCAGCTGCTAGGTAATAAGGGATGAGTTCTTCTTGGGGTAGGTGCTGGTAAAAATATCTTATTGGTACCCACTTTTCGCCCCTTAGCTCGCCGTTGATCTGGCTGATGAGTTGTTCGATTTTTTCCCTCATGTCTTTGTATTCCTGAACCTTGGATCGACTTGGAGAGATCCTTTCTATGAAGCTAACTTCGCCCCTGTACTGGGGATATTCGTCGAAGAACGTTCTTATTGCCTCCAGCCTTCTGTCTATACCTTTGGTATAGTCCAATCTATCGACACTCAGCACCAGCTTGGAGCAACAAAAGTCTTCTTTTAGCTGTTTTGCTTTTTTCTCCTGCTCTTCCGTTTTAGAAAAGAAGTCCGTGTCGATTCCAAGCGGTATTGCTTTAACGGCGGCTTTTTCGGGACCCATTCGAGCGATGTTTTCGTTCCTGTTGGCGGCTCCTCCAAGTTTGAAGACGGTATCCAGGAAATTGTGAACTAGCCAGGAAGTATGAAAGCCGATAAAATCGGAGCCGAGCATACCCTTCACGATTTCTTTTTTCCAGGGGATAATTCCAAAAGTCTCCCAGGGCGGCCAGGGAATATGCCAGAAGAGGGCGATCTCGGCGTTAGGTTCTTCTTCCCTGATCATCCGGGGAAGGAGAGCTAGCTGATAATCCTGAACCCAGACCTTGTCTCCGGGTTCATACTCCTCGAGTACGCTGTCCGCAAAACGCCTGTTTACATTTTTGTAAATCTCCCAGTAATTATCTTCGAGTTTTGCTTTGTGAGGGAAAGAATGGCAGATTGGCCAGAGAGTGGAGTTGGAAAAACCGTAGTAAAAACCGTTTATTTCTTTTCGGGATAGTTTAACCCTTTTTAGCGTATAGCCGATTTCGTCGTTCGGGACTGTAACCTTGTTTTCTTCATCCGTTACCTCGAAGTCCGCACCGCCTCTGCCCCAGGCTATCCAAAGGTTGTTAGAATCCTTCATCATGGGGTCGAGCCCCGTCGTTAAGCCGCCAGCGCGTTTTTCCTGTTTTATTTCTCCTTCACTTCGGACATGTTGATAGGGTTCGCCGTTTGAAACCACAAGAAGACGACTGGATTTATCTAGCTCTGTCAAAAAAAGATCACCCCGGGGATTTTCTCGTCCTCGTCCTTTAAATCAGGATAGGGCAATATTTACGGTTTTGCAAAAATTAGAATTGTTAACATTGGTACTATTTAATCACGATCTGAAAAACAACCGAACAGTAGCTCTGGGTTAGGTGGTTTTGAAGCCGTCCCGGAACCTCCAGCATTAATTGAGTTCATTTTGGAGTTCCCGGGCTGCCTTTTCCGGACTGACTATATTTATAAAATTTCCGCTTCCCCGTTCGAAACCGGCAGGAGTGGTCAATCTAGGAACTAGCTCGAGGTGCCAGTGATAATTTTTTTCAAAATCTTGCTTGCCACTTGAATCCCCTGCTGGTGAGGTATGAATAGAATAATTATAGGGCAAGAAGTCGGTAAATTTTTTCCTCATAGCGGTCAAAGTTAGTTTCAGCGCTTCCGCCATCTCGCTTATTTCGCCCTTACTAATTTCCGTGAACTTGCTTCCGTGTTTTTTTGGATATAAATGTGTTTCGTAGGGGGATCTGGCTCCGAAAGGGGCGAAGGCGACGAAGCCCTCGTTTTCCAGTACTATCCTTTGCCTTTCAGCTTTTTCCGCGTCCAACAGCTGACAGTAGAGACACTTCCCCGTTCGGTCGGTGAAGTTTTCTGCGACGCGATATTCCGTCCGGAGAAGGTTCGGAACGAACGGAGTTGCGATGATCTGGCTGTGAGGATGCCTCAGCGAGGCTCCGGCGTCCTTGCCCTGGTTTCTGAATATACTTACGTACGCGATTTCCGGGTCGCTGGACAGCTCCTTTGCTCTCTCGACGTAAGTTTTGATTACTAATTCTATCTCGTTGATGTTCTGCTTCGCCAGACTTTTATTGTGACTCGGAGTTTCGGCCACCACTTCGTGATAGCCGAATCCTCCCATGGATTGATATAGGTCGCTTTCAATTACCGAGGTCGTACCATCCCGGTCCAGAGCCGGATATTTGTTAGGAAAAACACGGATATTCCAGTCGGAACTGCCCGACTCCTCGCCTGATCTTATAGCGTACGATTCTGGGGGAGTGTCAGCCTCGTTTCCCGGGCAGAATGGGCAATCCGAAACGTTTTTACTTTCACCGTTTTGAGAATTCCCCGAAAAATCAAACGGTCTGTCGCTCCTGGTCGGAGCTATAATTGACCACTCGTCTTTGGTGACCTCTTTTCTAATCTCTACCATTTTTCCTCCAGGTGAGATGAACCTCGGTATTTGATAAAAGGTTGTTGCCGCATTAGCGTTATAAAAAGTATACCCTTTTTAGGAGGAGTTCAACTCCAGATGATTGATAGCGGGAAAATACTGACCAGACGCTCGTTTTTGAAAAGGACAATCGCCGGGGGTCTGGGCCTTTTGGCTGGAGGCATAAATTTCCAAAGAGGTTATTCCAGTTCTCCAATAACTATAGGGTTGCAGGCGGAGTTAACGGGGGGACTGGCAACTTACGGCTACTGGCACCTAAAATCGGCAAAAGCAGCCGTGGATAGGTTAAACGCCGGAGGTGGGATTGGCGGGAGAGAGGTAAAACTGGTCCACGAAGACACGAAAACCGACCCGACCACCGGAAGCAGAAAGATGAGGCGTCTGATCCTTCAAAAAGGAGCTGATTTTGTTATCGGTTCCCAGCATTCGGGCGTCTGTTTTGCCAGTCTTCCCGTTTCTCAACGCTTCTCGACCCCTTATTTCCCAATTGGTGAAGCTGCCGCGATTACGGGTGGGGATGGCCACAAATACGTATTTAGATTAAATTGCAGCGTAGAGGCTCACGCGGAGGCTGGCTATCGCTGGGTCAAAGAAAACCTCGGTCCCCGCTGGACAATCATTTACGCGGATTACGCTATGGGTCAATCTGCCTTGGAGGAATGGGGCTCGAGGCTTGAGGCTGATGGGGGAAAGGTTAGTAATAGAATAGCCGTACCTCAGGGGACCGACGATTTCGGCCCTTACCTCCAGAAGGTCAATCCGGAGGAGTCGGACGTTATGGTTATAATCCTTTACGGACCAGACGCTCTGGCCTGCCTGAGAAGGTCAGCGGAAATGGGGTTGAATAATAAACTGGCGTTGTTTGGAAATACGGGCAGTGTCGAGGCGCTGGATATAGATTTTCCTGGTGCTGAAGGTCTCTGGTCTATAACTAACTACCCCCGGAGACTGGAAGAAGTACCGGATGAACTGATAGATGTCAATCGTGAATTCAGGGAGTTGGTTGAGGTAAGTTCCGACGGGCGAGGACCTGAAGGTAGGATAGTCGATGCTTCCCACTTCTGGGTGCCCTGGGAAGTCATTAATCTACTAAAGGAAGTCATTGAGGATGTTGGCTGGACGAGCAATGAAGATAATTCCGAGTTAATTGAAAACCTGGAAGGTACAAGTAAATTCGGTTCAATGGACTATCCCCAGGGAGATAAGTATTTAAGAAGCGTGGATCACCAGGGGTTTCACTCTCAGTACATCCAGCGAGTGGAGAATGGAAAATTGAAAATCAAAACCGAACTTCCTCCTGAAGACAGTGAGTACGAACCGAACGCGAACCTGTAATTTCACTCTCCGGAAGCCAGTAAAAAACAAATGTCCAGGATAGCCTTCGGATTATTAAACGGAGCTGTCTGGGGTACAGTTTTAGCACTGCTCAGTTCCGGATTGAACGTCGTGTTTGGACTGATGGGTACGGTCAATGTGGCCCATGGTTCGCTCTATATGATGGGGGCTTATCTCGCCTGGATCTGCTTTGAATTTCTGGGGTCTTTTTGGCTTTCCTTGATCATTTCTCCTCTGGCTATTGGTTTGGTCGGTGTCGTGATTGGGTTGCTCCTTAAACCCATACGCAAAGACCAGGTTCTATCAGTACTGGGGACCTTTGGAGCGACACTCGTCCTCCAGGGAACTGCACTGGTGTTCTGGGGAAGTACGCCTCGCCGGGTGCCTCTTCCCTACCAAGCAACTTTTTCACTTTTTGGTACGGGTTATTCCTTTTTCAGGGTTTTCGTGGCTATTGTATCCGGGCTAGTTCTTTTTTGCCTCTGGATTCTGGTGGAAAGGACGAAGTTTGGACTGCGTCTCAGAGCCACACGGGAGGATTCTGAGTTGAGCAGTGCGATTGGGATACCGGTTTTCAATCTGTTCATTCTTGGATTTGGTCTCGGTGGTGCCCTTGCCGGCTTGAGCGGGGCCCTGATTGCTCCTCTGGTTTCACTGACACCGGGAATGGGTTTGAGAGTTTTTGCAGTTGTTTTTCTGATTGTGATAATCGGAGGTCTGGGTAAAGTTTGGCGTTCCGTGGTGGTTGCTGTTTGTTTTGCGGTATTCCGTGGATTGGCTTCTGTTTTTCTGGACTCTACAAAGGGGTTGATCCTGACATTTTTCGTCGCAATTCTGGTAATTCTGGTTAATCCGGACGTCTTCGAGCGGGGTTCCGCCAGTGCGAACGAAAGTTAGCTGGAGCGTCAGGAAGTTAATTCCGGTTATTATTGTCGTACTTACGGGGTTTGGGGTTTTGCCTCTCTTTCTCGGTAGGTTTCATTTGGTCCTCGTCACAGAAGCTCTGATTCTGGGAGTATATGCCCTTTCATTCGATTTGATCTTTGGCTACACGGGAATGTTGAGTTTTGGCCAGTCAATATTTTTTGGTCTCGGGGCTTATACGATATTGTACTCTTTTAAAGGTGGGTTCGGGTTGACTGTTTCCCTGTTATTAGCGGTTTTGGTTACTGCATTTTTTGGCCTTATGATTGGTAGCCTTGTAGTTCGAGTCGAAGGAGCGAGGTTCTTTCTCATTACTTTAGTCGGATCGATACTATTTTACCTGCTGGCACTGGATAACCGATGGCTGACTGGAGGGACGGATGGAATGCTCGTGCCGACTGTATTTCGTGGGTTGGCGGAAAATTACTATCTGGTAGTTGGGATAGGCTTGATCGTTATACTGTTTGCGGCGGTTCTTGTCAATTCTCCACTGGGCCTGGTTTTAAAGATGATCAGGGATAACGAAAGGAGAGCCGGTTTGCTGGGTTATTCTGTAAAAAAATACAAAGTAATTGCTTTTGCGATTGGTGGAGGGTTGGCCGGTCTGGCTGGTGGGCTTTATGCCTATACTACCGGGTTCACTTCCGCTGAATTCTTTCACTGGACTCGTTCGGCAGACGCTGTAGTATGGACTATCCTTGGTGGGGCGGGGACGGTGGTCGGTCCGTTTGTTGGAGCCACCTTATTGACAATCGTCCGAGATACCCTATCGGCTGTAGTAGGAAATATATATCCGGTTGTAGTAGGGTCACTGCTGATATTAGCAGTGGTTGCTTTCCCCCGGGGAATATTTGGTCTGGTGATGGATACGGTAGGGAAATGGGGAGGTTCGGATGGGTGATACTCTACTTGAGGTCAGGAATCTCAGTAAGCGGTATGACGGCTACTTGGCCCTGAAAGAGGTGAATTTTTCACTTCTGTCCGGTCAAATTAAAGGTTTAATGGGTCCTAACGGGGCGGGTAAGAGTACTTTTCTAAAATTAATTGCCGGAGAACTCGCAGTCTCATCAGGGTCGGTGAATTTTGCCGGTCGTTCGGTGACTAATCTCTCCGTTAATAAGACAAATGACCTGGGAATTTCCTATATGCCCCAGCGACCGGACTGCTTTCCGTCTCTTACGGTTGAGGAAAACCTTCGAGGTGCGGCACAAACGAGTTTGGTTTTTAAAAGAGCCGGGGATGAGTCTACTGTCAGGAAGTTGTTGGACCTTGTTGGGCTGATGGAAAAGGCGGGAGTAACTGCGGTGGAATTGCCTTTCGGAGATAAGCGATTGTTGGATTTGGCTATGGCTCTGGCAACTAAGCCCGGGTTGCTTCTGGCTGATGAGCCTACCGCGGGAGTGGATCAGAATTCTTCCGAGAAGATTTTGCGGCTATTGAGAAGACTCTCATCGAGCGATGTGAAAGATGAGTTCGAATTGGATGGGTTGATTCTTACTGAACACGACCGAGAAGTTTTGTTCGATTTCTCTGATGAAATAGGTTTCCTCCAGTCCGGCGAGCTAATAGTAGAGGGTGCTTCGGAACTTGTGAGGCGGGAAAGAGCTGTTAAGAATTACCTTTCGGATCACTCTCTTTTCGACAACTAAAAAGGGTCGGGCGTAATATGCTTAAATTAAGAAATTTTGAGGTTAGCTATGGGAACTTTAAGGCTGTAAAAAAACTTTCTCTTTCACTGTCGCGCGGTGAAGCTGTCGGGTTGACTGGAAGAAACGGTGTAGGAAAAACGTCAACCCTGAAAGGAATTCTCGGACTGGTTGAGACAAATGGGGAAATATTATTCAAGGGTGATGATTTAAGTAACCTCGACCCCCATAAAAGGGTAGCTAGAGGTATAGGTTATCTGCCCCAGGAAAGAAAAGTTTTCGATCGGCTTACCCTGGAGGAAAATCTTAGACTGGTGATGGAGCGTGGCGAAGAAGCCCGAGCCAAAGAATATGTTCTAAAACTATTTCCCGGTTTGAAAGGGCGGTTTAACCAGAAAGCGGGAAACCTATCCGGGGGTGAGCAGGCCATGGCGGCAATCGCTCGCCTGCTGCTTTCGAATCCTGATTTGCTGCTTCTTGATGAGCCTACTGAGGGCCTGATGCCGGAAGTGGAAAAGAAATTATACCGGGTTTTCGAGGATAACCTAACCCGAAACCGTGCAATCCTAATTGCGGACCAGAATTTGAATTTTCTGAGAGCTATATCGTCAAAGGTGTTTCAGTTGAGTGAAGGCCAGGTTAACAAAGTCATTGAAGAATGAACAGGTAAAAGCGCGACCGTCTGCGTTGTGGAGTTCTCTGTCATCCGTACAATTTAATCGGAAAAGATTCTTCGAAAGAAGAATTGAGCATCATAACTGGAGGCGGAACCGATGCAGGATAACGAAGTATTAAAGACAATTAGAGAGCGCAAGATGGTATTTAAGTTCAAAGACGAGCCGGTGGAAGATGATATGTTGAATGCTATACTGCAGGCTGGTTACTGGTCGGAAAGTTTTGGAGATTGTGAGCCCTGGCAGTTCGTGGTTGTAGAGGAACCTGAGCTCAAACAGGACCTGTATGAGTTAACTAAACGCGTCACGATTTACACGGCCGGAATAAAGAACGCCCCGATTACTGTTGCTATAGCTATTACCGGTTGTGGAACGAGTCACTTTATCGAAGAAGGGGCGGTTTCGGCCCACAATATGGCTCTGGCTGCCCATAGTTTGGGCCTGGGAGCTTACTGGCTTGACGTATACGACTTGGAAGACAAGGAAGATTCTGTGGAGGCCGAAGCGAAGAAGTTGCTCGGGCTTCCGGAAGACGTTCGGTTAACTTATCTTCTCCCACTAGGTCATCCCGATCAGGAGAGGGAAAGGACAAGAGCCAAGCTGGATGACGTAGTTCATTACAACCGATACGGTAACGAGTAATTCCGGCATTAACCCGAAACGATATTATTATGCCCCATTGGGAAAACCCAATGGGGCATAGTTATTCTTTATCTCAATCGGTTTGACCAACCTGTTAGGTTCCGAACAATCTATCACCCGCATCCCCCAGGCCGGGATGGATGTAACCTTTTTCGTCTAGTCTATCGTCCACCGCAGCTGTATATAGAGGGACGTTAGGATGTTGGTCCGAGAAATTCTCTACCCCTTCCGGAGCGGCAACGAGGCACAGGAACTGGACGTTTTCTCCTCCTTCCTCTTTAACCAGTTCAACGCCCGCTTTCGCCGTACCACCAGTGGCAAGCATCGGATCGACAACTATTATCTGGAACTCGTTCAAGGGTTGGGGTAATTTCTTATAGTATTCTACCGGTTCCAGAGTGTCGTGATCCCGATAGAGCCCGATGTGCCCGACTTTTGCCTTGGGTAGAAGGTTGAGTACGCCTTCCAGCATACCCACTCCTGCCCGAAGAATCGGTACTAGAGCTACTTTTGTATCAAGCGTTTTGGAAGTCGTTTTCTCCAGCGGCGTCTCGACTTCCGTCTCGGTGAGCGGGTAATTTCTCGTAATTTCGTAGACCATAAGGGTCGTGAGTTCTTCCAGAATTAAGCGAAAGTCCTGGTTATCAGTTTTTTTGTTACGAAGATAGGTTAACTTGTTTTGAATTAAAGGGTGTCTGACTACGTTTAAGTTTTGTCCTTCCATTAGCTTTATAAAACCTCCAGATTGGACAATTCATCTTCAAGCGTCGGGGAACCCAGCTCCTGCAATTCGTACTTTACTCGAGTAGTGGGAACCTCGAAGTCAATCAACCGGCGCAGGTCAATAGGTGTTCCAATTATCACGCTATCGGGCGAACAATTCTTAATAGTTGCGTTGAGGTCCTCGATTTGTTTCTTTCCGTATCCCATTGCCGGGAGCAACTCCGGAATGTGAGGGTAGGCTTCAAAAGTATCTTTGATTGAACCGATTGCATGCGGTTCGGGATTTATTAACTCTTGAGCACCGTACTTTTTCGCGGCCAGTGTACCCGCACCCAGATCCATTTCTCCGTGAGTGACTGTAGGACCGTCCTCGATAACCAGGACCTGGTTGTCGGAGATTACAGACGGATCCTCAACTGAAATGGGGGAACTGGCTTCGATTATCCCTGAGTCGGGGTTTAGGTCTCTTACGTTATTTCTGACCGTGTTTACCTGATCCGGGGTGGCAGTCTCAACTTTGTTAATCACGACTAAGTCCGCCATTCGGATACTTATGTTTCCGGGATAGTAGGTCATTTCGTGGCCCGCTCTTAACGGATCTGCCAGTACTATACGGAAGTCCGATTCATAGAATGAGAAGTCGTTGTTGCCTCCGTCCCAGACTATGACGTCGGCTTCCTGCTCGGCCTGACGAAGGATTTCCTCGTAATCCACCCCGGCGAAGACAAGGTTGCCTCTGTCTATGTGGGGTTCGTATTCCTCCCTTTCCTCGATTGTACAATCGTGTCTGTCCATATCATCGTAAGTCTCGAAGCGCTGTGCTTTTTGAGCGACGAGGTCTCCGTACGGCATCGGGTGTCTGATAACAGCGACCTTTTTCCCCATATCACGCAGTATGTCGGTAACTCGTCTGGTAGTCTGGCTTTTACCGGACCCTGTTCTGACTGCAGTTATCGATATTAAAGGTTTGGACGATTTTAAGGTCGTATGTTTTGGGCTAAGTAACTTGAAATCAGCCCCCGCGGCGTTTACCAGAGAAGCTCTCTCCATTACGTGCTGGTGAGGAACGTCGCTGTAAGAAAACACAACTTCGTCCACGTCTTGTTCCTTGATCAGATCGGGCAAGTCCTCTTCCGCTTCGATTGGGATACCTTCCGGGTATAAATCTCCTGCCAATTCTGCCGGGTATTTTCTCCCGGTTATATCAGGTATCTGTGCTGCCGTAAAGGCTACAACCCTTGCATCTTCTCTTCCACGGAAGTATGTATTAAAGTTGTGGAAGTCCCTTCCAGCTGCACCCATTATTATAACTTTTTTCAATTTAACCCCTCCTAAAAGTATTTCCTCGACGATAAACTTCTTTAAATAGGATATAAGTTTTAGCTCTTATGTGCAATCTTTGCGGGAGTTGCACTATATCAGGGAGTCCGGAATCGCTCGGTTAGAAAGCAAGACCTAAGTTAAGAAAAAGTCCTTCGAACTTAATGTCCCGCTCCAGCAGTGAGTTGAGAGTAATTCTTGGGTAGAGTTTAGTCCGGAATAGGCTCGGGTGACTGCCAGGAGAAAGCTAATCCGCAACCGAAAACTTTTCAGCGAGTCTCTTCTCTACTACCCGAGGCACGAAAGTTCCGACGTCGCCACCAAGCTCTTTCACCTCCTTAACTATGCTTGAACTGAGGAAGGAATACTCCCCCGAGGTCATAAGAAAGACCGATTCAATACTCGGGGCGAGATCTCTATTGGTGAGAGCCATCTGAAATTCGTATTCGAAGTCGGAATTTGCTCTGAGACCCCTGACTATGGATTCCCTGTCGTGGGATTTTGCGCAGTTGACCAATAATCCGTCGAAGGTGATTACTTTTGAAACTTCTATCCCTTCCTCTTCAAGTGCTGCCTCGGCAAGCACTTTTCTCTCTGCCGGTGTGAAGAGGGTTTCTTTCCTGGGATTTTCTGCTATTCCAACTATGAGGTCATCAAAAATTTTTTCTGCCCTTTCTATTATATCGAGGTGGCCGTAAGTTATTGGATCAAAGCTCCCCGGATATAGTGCCTTTGGCATGGTTATTTACCTCCAGATATTTGAACCTAAAGTTTAGTATCTACCGAATAAGTAGCGTAATTATTATATCCCCGGAGTCCATCCAGCGAAACCTCGAAGCTCGTTCCTGACAGTAATGGAAAAGTCTCTGGAGAACTTGCAAGGTCCAAAAGCAGTAGTTAAACTAACAGTGAACGAGATTTTGACTGGGTAATGATGCAGTTATATCAAGGTGAAGAAAGTAATATTCCCCGGTTGAACATTAATCCAGAACAACGGGAGGTTTTCGTATGGCAGAAGTGAGGTTAGAGAACGTAACGAAGATGTTTGGCGATTTAACGGCGGTGGATAGCGCCAATTTAACCATCGAAGACTCGGAGTTTATCGTGCTAGTCGGTCCTTCGGGCTGTGGGAAGACAACAACTCTTCGATGCGTGGCTGGGCTGGAAGAGCCGACTGAGGGAGAAGTTTACATTGGCGATAGAGTTGTAAACGGTGTACCCCCTAAGGACAGGGATATAGCGATGGTATTTCAGAATTATGCTCTATATCCCCACATGGACGTCTATAACAATATCGCCTTTGGGCTCAAACTACGCAAACTGCCCAAAGACGAGATCGACGAGAGGGTAAACAGGACGGCGGAACTACTGGGTATTCATGGCAAGCTGGATTCCAAGCCAAAAGAGCTATCCGGGGGTCAGCGCCAGAGAGTTGCAGTTGGAAGAGCTATCGCCCGAAACCCGAAAGTATTCCTGTTCGACGAACCGCTGTCCAACCTCGACGCCAAATTGAGGGTTCAGATGAGGGCCGAACTCCAGGAATTACACCACAACCTGGAAACGACCTCTATGTACGTAACCCACGATCAGGTTGAAGCAATGACGTTAGGTAACAGGGTTGCCGTAATAGACGAGGGAGTTATTCAACAGTACGCTGCGCCACAGCAGATCTACGATCATCCGAGCAACAAATTCGTCGCAGGGTTCATAGGTAGTCCTTCCATGAACTTCCTGGACGCTCGCATAAGTGAAGAAGACGGGAATGTATACGTCGAAGGTGACGGCTTCAAGCTGTTATTGCCCGACAAGATCAGCGGTCAAGTCGAAGGGTTACATGGAAAAGACGTCACGTTCGGTGTAAGGCCTGAAGACCTCACTGCCGAACAGACGGTCCACGAACCGGACGAAACCAAGAGCTTCGATACCCACGTATTAGTTACCGAACCGCTTGGTGACGAAATAATCGTTCACACCGAGGTCGGTGACCAGGAGATCGTTGCCCAGCTTAGTCCAAGGGTGGAAATCGAACCGCATCAGGACGTAACTCTATTTGCGGACATGGATTACATCCATATATTCGATAAAGAAACAGGGGATGCAATAGTTTAACCTGTTTTATCTGGGATTTTTAATACCTCAGTTAAATAATTTCCGAATTATCCTAGTTTAAAGGCCTCCGGTCACCGGAGGCCTTTGTTATTTAACCCCAAAATCGTAGCCAACTGCCAGAGGCCCGGAGAAGATGAAACTATCGACTTTTTTCCATAAACTGCGAGATATTTTGATTGACGGATTGGTGACGATACTACCGATATCGATAACCGTTTACCTGCTCTGGCTTGGCTATAATCTAATTGATCGGTTTTTCGGACGGGGAACCGTACTCGGATCTCAGCTCAGCCGGTCACTTCAGCGCTTATTCGGAATAGAATGGATTCCCGGGTTGAGCGTTATCTACACGGTGGTCGTGGTACTTTTGCTTGGTTTCATCTCTCGAGTTTACCTGGGTAAACTGGTCCAGAGGTACGTCAATCTGGCTTTAAATAAACTGCCCGTGGTAAAGAGAATATATCCTCCGGCTCAGGAAATTTCCGAAGCGATTTTGGGTAGAGGTTCCTTTTCCTCCTTTAAGGAGGTAGTTCTCATAGAGTATCCCAGACACGAAAGCTTCACTCTGGGGTTCGTAACAAACCATGTCGGTAATAAGGTAGCGGTTTACATTTTTACGGCACCGGATCCTTTCACTGGTCGGGTTATTTTTTTACCGGAAGAGGACGTGACCTATCTGGACATGAAGGTGGAAGAGGGGATGAAAATGGTTATATCTATGGGGATTTCTTCTCCAGAGTCGGCGGACAAATCTCAGGCTATCAAGGAGCTTGCGAAAACTGATTGACTTTTCCTGGAAGTGTGAACCTTGATACCGATTCGCGATAAAAGGCCGAGTTATCGTTTCTCATGGGTCACGGTTAGCTTAATCGCTCTGAACGTAGTTGTTTTTATCTTCACCCTTTCCCTTAATACCCAGCCGAATCGGACTTTAAATTTAACAGAATGGAAAAGGCATGGGGTCACCCCCTATAATCGGGATATAAGAGCTACAGTGGTGAATGTTCCCGCTAAAACTTATTTTTACTTTAAATTCGGGGCGGTTCCCGGAGAAGTTGCGGGTTTGACCGATTTACCTCCGACCGTACCATTTCCCATTTTATTCACTCTGATTACCTCTACGTTTCTTCACGGAAGTTTCTTTCATTTGCTGGGCAACATGTTATTCCTTTGGATATTTGGAGATAACGTGGAAGACGCCATGGGCCCGGTCCGTTTTCTGCTTTTCTATTTTCTTGCTGGAATTGCCGGGGCAATGCTACAGATCGTTGCCAATAGCGGTAGTGGTACTCCGATGGTCGGAGCGTCCGGGGCGATTGCCGGTGTCATGGCAGCGTACCTCCTGCTGTATCCAAACTCCAGGATTGTAACTCTGGTACCAATATTTTTCTTCATCACGTTTATCGAGATACCTGCGTTCATAATGGTCGGCCTGTGGTTTCTGTTCGAACTCTTACGGGCAGTCGGCCAGCCGGCCGGGCAGGTTGCCAGGCTGGCTCATGTAGGGGGTTTCATTGCGGGTGTATTTATGACCCCGTATTTCAAGAAGAAATTTATTAAGGTTCGCTTGTGGGATTACTTGTTTAAGTAAATGCTGTGGTTGGTGAGAAATAATCGTGCTGGCAATAAACCGGACAGAAGATAAATCAGTTTCGTCTCGATTCTTTCACTATTGCTTTGCTTAATTTTCTTACTCTTATCTAGTTTTCCCCTGATCCGCACTGATTTATCCTTATGAGCTTAAATATAGAAAAAATTCCCGTAACTATGTAAATGAGGGAGGTTTAGTTTGATGAATAGAATCGGTTTAAGTAAATGTAGGCTTTTTAACCGTTTGTGAAAGAAGTGAGTGACGTGTTAATCGTTAGATAGATGTTAGATCGTCTATCTCGCTGTGAAAGTCGTTCCTTCTGACGAATTCTATCAGCTTTTCGTACGTCTCGTGGGCGGACAGAGTGCCCGAATCTCCAACCATTATTAGCTTTCTCCTCGCCCGAGTTAATGAGACGTTGAGCCGCCTCACGTCCGTGAGAAAACCTAGCTGGTTCTCATTATTGCTTCTGACGAACGAGATAATTATTACTTCCTTCTCTCGACCCTGGAAACCGTCGACCGTCTTTATTTCGAGGTTCTTTTTTTCAATTCTGGAAGTAAGAAGGTCGATTTGATCGTCATAAGGCGAGATAACTCCGATCTTCTTCGGAGAGAGGTGAGAAATTAACAAATCAACTAACCTGGAGACGATTTTTGCTTCTGCAGGATTTTCCCGGGAGGTCGATCCGGGTCTCTGTCTCTCTTTTCCGTCGATTTCCCTGGTATCAAGAAAGCCTACCGGTCGATCTGAGTCGAGAACTTCACGGATCCACGCAGGTTCAGTTTCATCTATCTCAAAGTTATCTGGCAGCAGGCCGCCCAGCGTGTGTTTGGCAACGGAACTATCTGCCCGGAGTTCACCCTCGTAAAAGTTCCGATTCGAGAACTCCATTACCTTTTCGTTCATTCGGAACTGGGTAAGCAACTTTTCCGTTATCGCGGACCCTTTCCGAGAAACGAGCTTCTCGAAAGCGGTTACCTGAAGGTCGTTTTTAGCCTCTTCAGCCAGGATAGTTGGTGGAAGTTGTTTATGGTCACCGGCCATGATAACTCGGTTTGCTTTATTCATTGGGATCAAGCACGAAGGTTCAGTTGCCTGGGTGGCTTCGTC
>CAZYPS010000032.1:0-19212 GCA_964649445.1 uncultured Thermotogae bacterium
TCTGGTCGGAGAGGCCGGATTTGAACCGGCGACCTCAGCGTCCCGAACGCTGCGCGCTAGCCAAGCTGCGCCACTCTCCGGGGCAATTGCCCCAAATTATAGTAGGTTTGGCGCGATTATCAAACCTCACTCGAAGTAATAAAGTCAATCCAAAAGGATTAATTCTTTAGCTCTTCTCTTTCACCTTTCTCTTCTTTCCAAACCCTATCGAGAATACCGTTGACGAACTTGGGGGCGTTATCCGTTCCGTATTCCTTTGATAGCTCTATCGCTTCATTCATAACTACTTCCGGTGGAGTGCTCTCATAATAAAGCAGTTCATAAATCGCCATTCGAAGAATATTACGATCCAGCGATGCCAACCTCTCCACCTTCCAGCCTACCGCAAAAGAAGAAATTAATTCGTCTATCTCCTCCTTCTTGTCGAGAGTACCGTTGTATATATCCTCGATAAAATCTCTTTGCTCTCCGGGATCACCTTTATCCAATAGGTTATCAATCGGGGCAGCGCTAACCTCCACGAACTCCGATCCGTATAGAGCTTTCAATATTTCTGCACGTGCTTCTCTTCTAAGCATCAGTTGAAACCTAACTGAAGAACAGCGAGAAAAGTTCTCGAAGTTTCTGTTTGACCTGTCGCCCCGCTTCTAGGTACATCCCAGTTAAATAACCAAGAGAACTTAATCCCAGAATTAATAGAACTATCTTCCAGTTGAAAAAGATAAACAGGAGAGCAACCACAAATCCGACCAAAGCTCCAATAAATCTAGTATCAATTTTCATCGTTATCTCCTTCTAATTTAATTTCTTCGAGTTCATCCTCTTCGATATTCTCTTCGGACCTGGAAGTGTCCCCTTCTTCCGAACCATCCACGCCCCGGGTGTAAAAATCCACACGACCTACCGTTAGTCCCGTCTTGTCGTGGACATCCTGGCGTAGAACCTCCTGTACTTCTTCACCAAGAGTACCGATATCGGATTTAGAGCCGACCTTTGCGTAAACTTCAATAAGAACACCATCACTGGATTGAGATAGAGTGGTTTTAAAAGACGAGAGATTGAACTGTCTCTTGAGTATCTCACTCGTAAGTTCCTTGACCGCGTTATGAGAGATATGAATATCCCCCAGCTCGCTTTCGTGAACAAAGGTCAGTAAATGGCGGTAAGAAATAATCAGCTTTCTAAAAAAGTACAATCCCGTTAGGGCAGACAGAGCTCCAATCCCGTAAAGAAGAAGGTTGCCCGGTCTATTAGCCAAAAAGCCCTGAATGTCATAGTTCGCGTAAAACCCAAAACCGTAACCGATAAAGCCAATAGCTATCGCCAGCCAGATTAAGGTCAACAACAAGTAAGAGGCTTGTAGAAAACGGTCCTTTAAGGTGCTCACAGTGTTACTCCTCCAGTTTCTCTAGCTCTCCCTCTTCACCCTCAAAGGCAAGGGCGGCAACGTCGACATTGACCGTATTTACTTCCAAACCGGTCATTTCTTCTACTTCTTCTTTAACTCTATCCTGAACCTCTTTTGCCGTTTCGTGAACGGGATAACCGTATTTAACCACGATGTTGACGTTGATCTTCACGTGCCCGTCTTCGAGTTCCGTTTCTACCGTCTTACTGCTGCCCCGTTTGAAAACGGAAGATATCCCCGATTTATTGCTTTTCTCAATCAAACCATCGACTTCATGTGCCGCTACCGCGGCAATCGTAGTAATAACGTCTTTCGAAATCTCAATTTCGCCGAGTCCTAACGACGATCTGTAATCTTCTTCCATAAAAGACCCTCCTCCAGCTGATATAGCACTAATTCCGACAATTCAGGGTATTAAACTCGTTCAACGTAAGAGCCATCTCTTGTATCTACTTTTACAGTGGCTCCTTCTTTCAAAAAAAGGGGCACTTTAGTTTCTAGCCCAGTTTCAAGTGTCGCCGGCTTCTCTCCCCCGGATGCAGTATCACCTTTTACTCCGGGCTTGGTATCCACGACATCTAATTCAACAAACGTGGGTAGTTCTACGGAAATTAACCTTCCCTCGTGGAATAAACCCTCAACTTCCAGGTTATCTTTAAGGTATTTTACTTTATCTCCTAACTTTTCTTCAAGAATCTCGAACTGGTTGTAATCAGTTTCATCCATGAAGTGATACCTTTCGCCCGAGCTATAGAGGAACTTTAGCGAGCGCTTTTCCATGTAAGCCTTCTTAACTTCTTCCTTTCCCTTAAACGTCTTCGATAATACTTTTCCTGTGTCAAGGGACTTCAACTTAACCCGGGCAAAAGCGTCACCTCGCCCCCTTTTTGAGTGTTCGTATTCAACTATCCTGTAAAGTTCGTCCTGATATTCTACAGTCAACCCCTTCGACATATCCGATACGGACAGACCCAATAAAATGCACCTCCGATATAACCCGTTGACTTTGAAAGTTTTTTAACTATTATGGTAATAGGTAAAATTATCGATGTAATTATAACCTCGGAGGGTTATATTCTCATACGAGAAATCAATTCAGAGGAGTTAAATTTATGAAAACAGAACTTTATGATATAGCAATTATTGGAGGAGGACCAGCAGCCCACTCTGCCGCACTTTATTCCAGGAGAAAAGAGTTAAAAACCGCGATGATCTCCAAAGAGGAGGGGGGGCAAGTCCTTTATTCAAGCGAAATAGACAATTACCTTGGCATTCCCGACGTAGAGGGATTTGAACTGGTGAAGAAATTTCGAAACCACGTGGACAAATACGAACCAGATAGGGTCGAAGAAGAAGTAAAAGGCGTCGATAAATCCGAGAACGAGTTTACTCTTAAACTCGACAACGGCGATACTCTAAATTCCAAAACTCTGGTGATAGCAACTGGCGCCAAATGGAGAAAACTTGGTGTTCCCGGAGAAGAGGAGCTTTCCGGAAAAGGTGTAAGTTACTGTACCACTTGTGACGGACCTCTTTACGCTGACTCGGATGTAGCAGTAATTGGAGGAGGAAATTCCGCTTTCGAAGGAATCATAGACCTTCTTCCGATAGCCAACCGAATCGTCAACGTGGATATTGCCCCGGAACCCATAGCGGACCCGGTCCTACGGCGACACGTGAACGAGTCAGATCACCTCGAGGAAGTCGAGCTTGAACAGTACTACGGCCACGAGATCCTGGAAATACTCGGGGATGGTATGGTCAGCGGCTTAAAGATAAAGGATAAAGAAACGGGAGAGGAAAAAGAAATCGAGGTGGAAGGGATCTTTGTAGAGATCGGCTTAATTCCAAATTCTGGTATAGTGGAAGACATGGTAGAAACAAACGATGCCGGGGAGATCGTTGTCGATTGCAATAATCAAACGACAGTTGACGGGTTATTCGCGGCAGGAGACGTAACCGACGTTCCCGAAAATCAGGTAATCGTTGCCGCAGGTGAAGGAGCAAAAGCCGCTCTCGGAGCTTACAGTTACCTTATCCATCAATAAATAACAACAACTCACCAAACGCCCGAGTGTTGAGCTCGGGCTACTCAGTCTGTTAGCCCAAAATTTTTCTTCCAGCAGGAAGAGTTATCAGTCCTCCCGGAAGGTTGAAGATTGGGAAGAAAAACAATTCGCCGGGGCATTGAAGCCCCGGCTCTGATTGTTAGCGGGCTTTTTAAAAAATACGGTAAAAATAACTAAGAGAGTATCGACTTAGTCGTATATATATCCAGCAACTATTATTCACTCTCGTAATTCTCAATTACTTCTTCTATCGTGCCCATCATATAGAAGTTTTGCTCAGGTACGTGATCCAGTTCACCGTCGACTATTGCCTTAAACCCTTCAATAGTGTCATCAAGTTTCACGTACCTACCCTCCCTGCCCGTGAATTGCTCCGCCACGGAGAAAGGCTGGCTGAGGAAACGTTGAATCTTCCTTGCTCTCTCCACCGTAATCTGATCTTCTTCTGACAATTCGTCCATGCCCATAATTGCAATTATATCCTGCAGGTCTTCGTGTCGCTGCAGTGTCTGAAGAACTCTCTGAGCTACATCGTAATGTTTGTTCGGTATTACGTGCGGGTCGAGCAACGAGGAGTCGGAGTCCAGGGGGTCTACTGCAGGGTAAAGCCCCTTTTCCGCCAGCGATCGGGCGAGAGTTATAGTAGCATCCAGGTGGGAAAATACTGTCGCGGGCGCCGGATCAGTTAGGTCGTCTGCCGGTACGTATACAGCCTGGACTGAGGTAATCGACCCTTTATTGGTCGAGGTAATCCTTTCCTGAAGTTCACTCATTTCCGACGCCAGAGTCGGCTGATAACCGACCTCGGACGGCATCCGGCCAAGCAGAGCCGAAACTTCAGATCCTGCCTGGGCAAACCTGAATATGTTATCGATGAATAGGAGTACGTCTCTGGCCTCTTCATCCCGGAAGTACTCAGCCAGCGTTACGCCAGACAGCCCAACTCGAAATCTGGCACCGGGTGGCTCGTTCATCTGACCGTAAACCAGCGCCGTATTTTCCAGCACTCCTGCTTCTTTCATTTCTAGCCATAGATCGTTACCTTCCCTCGTCCGTTCTCCCACACCTGAGAAGACCGAGTACCCTTCGTGTTCGTAACCGATAGACCTGATAAGTTCCATAATAAGTACGGTCTTCCCTACGCCAGCTCCCCCAAATAGTCCGACCTTTCCACCTCGGGGGAATGGGGCAAGCAGGTCAACTACTTTAATCCCGGTTTCAAATACCTCGTCCTTGGTTGACTGATCAGGAAGGTTGGGAGCGGGGCGGTGTATTGAATAAGTTTCTTCAGTGTCCGGCGGACCCATCTCATCTATCGGCTTACCTGTCAGGTTCATCATTCTTCCCAGGGTTTCTCCCCCGACGGGAACTTTGATAGGTCCCCCAGTATCATAAATTGGTTGCCCCCGTCTCAACCCGTCAGTCGAATCCATTGCTATAGCCCTGACTTCCTCGTCACCAAGGTGCCTTGCTACCTCGAGAACCAGATCGTCGTCATCCTCTCTTTCCACTACGAGGGCGTGGTTTACGGGTGGAACACCTGCCTCAGCGCTAAACCGTGCGTCAACTACTGCACTCTTTATTTCCGTTATTTCTCCTTTGCTTGCAACTTCTTCTACCATTATTACACCTCGTTGGGCCTCTTACTCTTCACGGAGGGCTTCCGCGCCTCCAATTATGTCCGCTATTTCTCGCGTTATCTCTTGTTGACGAGCCTTGTTATAAGTCAGCGTAAGATCGTCGATCAGTTCATTCGCATTGTCCGTAGCATCCCGCATCGCTTTCCTTCTAATCGCGTTCTCGCTGGCCTTCGTGTTCAAGATAATCCAAAAGATCTTCTCCACAAACCACTCTTCCAGAAAGCCCGAGATTATTTGCCGTTCGCCGGGGTCAAAAAGGTAGTCTTCGTCTCCCCGGGAACCGATCTCGCCTTCCGTCCCGTCGGTTTCCGTTTCCTCGCTGGCTTTATCGGGCTGAAGTGGGAGAATCTTTTCAATCTTAAGCTCCTGCTTTAAGTCGGAGATAAATTTCATATAGACAACCCACAATTCACCAAGCGACCCGTTGAGATATCGATCAAGTAATTGGTTACCAATCGCCTCAGCTACTTCAAAATCGGGTTCCTGGTAAAATTCTACCCAGCTCGAATCCAGTTCATCCCACTTACGGAAAAATTGGAGCGCTTTCTCTCCTCCTGCGAACAGTTTTACTCCTTCATCCCTCGACTGGATAAAATCACGTGCAGCTCTGTTAATATCAATCGTATAGTTACCGGAAAGCCCCCGGTCGGAATTAAACACAACCAGTCCCAACGCATCGCCGGCGCCTCTTTCAAGCAATGGGCTGATGACTTCCTCTTCATCGTACTCAGTTTGAAGGCCAGAATCACTTAGTTGTTCAAATTTGGAATTGATAACTTCCTGGTACGGTCTGGCCTTGTTTAGTTGTTTTTTCAACCGAGTCACTTTTGCCATGGCAATAGCATTCATTGCCTTGGTGATCTGCTTGATGTCCTTTATGTTAGCTATCCGGCTCTTAATCTCCCGTACCTGAGCCATCCTCTTCCCCCTTAAACGAGTTGTCGAACTCAGCCAGAGCCTTTTTGAGTTCTTCCTCAATTTCTTCCGTCAACTCAGCGGTCCTTTTGAGAGTATCTAAAACATCTTCGTGATATGCTTCCATGTGATCCATCAGGGCATTCTCGTATTCCTTGACACGATCAACTCCGAGATCATCCAGGTGGCCATTGACGGCCGCGTAGAGAGAGACAGCCTGTTTTTCCACCGGCATCGGCTGATACTGATCCTGTTTTAACATCTCCATGACCCTTTCTCCCCGGGCAAGCTGGTCCTGGGACTCCTCGTCGAGTTCGGAAGCAAATTCGGCAAACGCTTCGAGGTCACGATATTGAGCCATTTCCAGCCTAAGTTCACCGGCGATCTCCTGCATAGCGTCATTCTGTGCTGCCCCACCAACCCTGGACACGGAGTCTCCGACGTTAATTGACGGCCGGAAACCCTGGTTAAACAAGTCGGACTCAAGGTAAATCTGACCGTCGGTGATCGATATCACGTTCGTCGGGATGTAAGCAGATATATCGCCCGCCTTCGTCTCTACGATCGGAAATGCGGTCAAAGAACCACCACCCATCTCATCGTTAAGTTTGGCAGATCGTTCAAGCAACCTTGAGTGAGTATAGAAAATATCTCCAGGATAAGCCTCACGACCCGGCGGTCGACGAAGAAGGAGCGAAATCTCTCTATAGGCAACCGCGTGTTTCGAGAGATCGTCATAGACTATAAAAGCATCGTCCCCCTGATACATGTAATGCTCCCCCATCGCCGTTCCCGCATAGGGGGCAATATATTGCATCGGCGTCGGATCCTCAGCTCCCGCTGTTATTACGGTCGTATATTCCATCGCTCCGTACTGTCGGAGAGTATCGACTGTCTTTGCCACATCCGAAGTCTTCTGACCAATCGCCACGTAGAAACAGTGAACGTCAGATTCTTTCTGATTTATTATCGTATCTATGGCTATCGCGGATTTACCCGTGCGCCTGTCACCTATTATCAACTCACGCTGGCCCCTGCCAATCGGCGTAAGAGCATCAATGGATTTGTAACCCGTCTGTAACGGGACTTCGACCGGTCGTCTTTTTACTACTCCGGGCGCCTTAATCTCCACATCACGAGTTTTATCCGTGTCAATTGGTCCTTTTCCGTCCCGTGGTTCCCCGAGTGGGCTGACGACTCTGCCCTTCAGCTCGGGGCCCACATTGGTTTCAAGAATCCTCCCAGTCCGCTTTACCTGATCTCCTTCTTCCACATCTTCGACATCACCAAACAGGATAGCCCCGATATTGTCAGCTTCCAGGTTCATCGCCAGACCAGGAATACCACCGGAAAAATCGAGTATCTCCATCGACATCGCGTTCTCGAGACCAAAAACTCGAGCTATTCCGTCACCGGCCTCTACAACGACCCCCTCTTCATCCATGGAGAGGGAGTAGTCGTAGCTTTTAATTTGTTCCTTGATCAACCCAGTAATCTCGTCGCTTCTCATTTCTACCATGAATTTATCCCCCTAATACAAACTGCTTCAAACCTTCCAGCCTGCCCTGGACCGAACCATCGATTACGCGTTCACCGATTTTCAGCTTTATTCCTCCAATGAGATCCTCGTCTTCACTAACTTCCGTGATCCAGACTTCCCTTTCTAGAATCTCCGTAAGGTTATTTTCGACACGGCTTACGACTTCCTCACGATCGAATCGCGGAGGAAAGGCGACCTCCACCTCTACGATCTCGTCCTGATCCATTCTGATCTTCTTAACTCTTTTATAGATTAGCGGAAGGTAATCTTCTCTCCCTTTTTGAACGAGAATCTGCAGGAAATTCATCGCCTCTCGACCCAGAGACTCTCCGAACACTTTTTTCAGTACAGTTCGTTTGTCTTTATCCGGAACCAGAGGGTGGATTAAAAAAGGAAAGAATTCGTCGTTTGTATTTATTACCTCGACGACCTCTTCCAGGTCGGACTGAAGGTCATCAAGTATTTCTTCCTCTTTCCCAAGCTCGTAAATGGCCTGGGCGTATCTATCCGCTACTTCTATCGACTTCATCCTATATCCAGCTCTTTGTCCTGAATATCCTCAAATAAAGAGTCGAGAAATTCTTCGTGATCTTCTCGACTTATTTCCCTATCCAGCACTCTCTCGGCTCCAGCTAAAGCTATATCGACGTATTGCTTTTCCAGTTCTTCCAGAACCTCGCGCCTCTCCTGCTCTGCTTCCTTCTTCGCCTGGTCAACTATCCTCGAGGCTTGCTCCTCTGCTTCCTCTCTGGCGTTGTCAACTATCTTATCTGCTCTCTCCTCTGCCTGTTCTATTATTTCCCTTCTACGATCTCTTGCTTCTTCCAGTTCCTGTTGCCTCTGGACCTTGAGTTCCTCGGCCGTCTTCTCTTTTTCCTGAGCGCTGTCTATCCTTGATTTTATCCTTTCTCGCTTCTTCTGGATAAATTCTTTTGCAGGTTGGAATAGAAGCCAGGACAGAACGGCGACAAGAATCGCGAAGTTAATCCAGTTAGCTACTATTGTCAGATTTAGACTCTGGATGATCTTTTGCCATTCCAGTCCCATAAATTCACCTCAAAAAATTAGTCAACTACCATCAGCAACATAATTGCTACAATGAGCGAATAAATACCAGTTGATTCGGTAATAGCCTGCCCGATAACCATAGTTCTCAGTAAACTGTCTTCCATTTCTGGTTGCCGCGCCATGCCGTCAATTGCGTGCGAGGCGACCTGACCCTCACCGTAAGCGGCACCTATCGACCCAATTCCCATAGCGAATCCAGCCGCCAGGTACTTGGCTGCAGTGATTATACTTTCTGAAAATTCCATCGAATATACCTCCTCAAATTTTGGTTATTGTTCTACAGCTACGTTAATATAAGAAACTGCCAATAAAGCAAATACAAAGGCCTGAATGACCCCGATAAACAATCCGTAAAACATCTGAAACATTGCCGGCAGGAGATATGGTATCAGTTTGGCTGTCAGTACGGAGATAAGCACTGCTCCACCAAAGACATTTCCAAAAAGCCTGAAAGAATGCGAAAGCGGCTTGGCTATCTCCGAAACTATATTCATAGGTAGCATGAAGGCGTATGGTTCGGCAAAAGTTTTCAGGTAACTGCCGGCACCGTTGATCCTCATCCCGTAATAATGAGAAAGAAATATTACCAGAAGGGCAAAACTGAGCGGAATATTGAAATCCTGGGTGGGGGAGGATAGCCCGGGAACAATGGAAATCCAATTTGAAACCGTAATAAAAAGAAACAGCGTCGAAATAAACGAAAAGAGCTGAGCTTGCAACCGTTCTCTCTCGAAAGCGCCGGCAAACTGTTTCTCAAGCAATTCAATTAAAGACTCCAAAACTACTAGCCTGCCGGAAGGTTCCTCCTCCACGTCCTGGTCCAACCCCTGCCTCAACCACCAGGCAAAGCCAATAATTATTGCCATAACCAGCCAGGACATAAATAATGTTATTATATCCAGACCGAGAATATTGGACTCGCCAAATTGCAGTACTAATTTTTCTCCCAGGTGCTCTATCATCTCCAACCTCCAAACCGAGTTTCTTTAGTTCCAACCTTTATCTGTAAAAGTACCATTGGTAACAGAATACCACCGGCTGTGGCAAAAAAATTAAGCCAGTCTGTTAATACAGCGGACGCCATTGCCAGTCCATAGAAAAGATATCTGGCAAAAGCAAGAAGTGAAACTCGCCTGCTAATTTTATCTTCTTTATCGCTATTCTCAACCAGATTACTAGTCCGGGAAACCAGCAAAAACTTTATAACCAGAGAAACAGCCAGACCGAACCAGAGACCGAACGCATAGCTGCTATTAAGTCCGTAAAACAACCCTTCACCTATCAGGAAACCGGAAACTATGATTAGCTTGACCGGATAAACATCGGAAAACTTGATTGGATTTTCTCCCGTAGAGAATTATAACAAAGTTATACCCATTATAGAAAATTTTGCTTCCCGGCCACAAGCTAACAAATTCTTATAAATCGGGCGAACCAATTCAAAGGGCGGTTAAACAGCCCGGACCTTGCTACTCTTGTTCTCTACTATCTCGTCAACTTTCTCGGTTATCGAGGAGGTAATCTCGTCCACTTCGTCTTCTAGCATATATTTGTCGTCCTCAGTAATCTCTCCTTCTTCCTCCAGCTCCTCGATTTCTTTATTTGTTTCCCTACGAATATTTCGGAGAGATATTTTCGTCTCCTCGCCTTTTTCCTGGATCACTTCTACGAGCTCTTCCCTCCTGTCGCCAGAAAGTTTAGGTATGGGTATCCTGATAATTTCCCCGTCGTTGTTCGGATTCAGCCCGAGGTCCGACTCCAGTATAGCCTTTTCAATCGAATCGATCTGGCTACTGTCATAAGGTTGAACAACGAGAAGGCCACTTTCCGGAGCAGAGATATTGGAAATTTGATTTAGAGGTGTATCCGAGCCGTAATATTCGACTTTTAAATCCTCTATCATCGCCGGGTTAGCCTGTCCGACGTGTATCCGG
This sequence comes from uncultured Thermotogae bacterium, assembly GCA_964649445.1. Lineage (GTDB taxonomy): Bacteria > Bipolaricaulota > Bipolaricaulia > M55B111 > M55B111 > JAGXLP01. Next base: position 10,575 of record CAZYPS010000032.1, read on the forward strand.
GCCATTTCCTCCTTTAGGGTCTCAACCGCGTTCTCCATTTTCTTTTCCATTTTCGGAACGGGATTATTCTCGCTCACTTTTTACCACTCCCACCTTAGAGGTTATATTACTGATACGGGATTTATCAGTCATCTTCAAGAACTGGTTTCAGTTTAAGGACCCATCAGACAAATTCATTAGTCAATATCCAGTACATCCAACTTCTCACACCGGGCTTTACAACCTAGCTTACCGGCTACGCTTGGGTTGGTCCTTCCGCCATCTCCGGAGATAAGCTCCTTTATATATGTACCGGCTTCTGCTTTAACCGTAATGTCAAGCATACCCCGGCACAATTCCTCAGTACGAATCCAGTAAACTTCCCTTTCCCTCACCCGATCCGCCCGTCTGTGAACTACTCTCCTGGGCGTTTCCTGCCTTATAACACCCTGAATATCCGATAACTCCTCAAACCGAGCGTCTGTCATCTCTCCCATTAGTTTCACTATAGCCCTATAAGTCTTGTCTGCCTCCTCTTTTTTGACCTCTCCTACCATATCCTTGGAAGTTTCTTTCGCGCCAAACAATTCGACCTTTGCCTGAGATTCGTTTAGCTCATTCTGGATCCGTTTTACGTCTATACTCCGGCGGTGAGGTTCCTCTAGTTCCAGGACGAACTCTCTTCGACCGAAACACCGGGCATCGACGTCCTCCCTTCCGGCTCCGTGAAAAGTAGCTTCCTTCGCGTCCGCCGCCTTCAGAAATCCTTCCTGGATAATCTCCTGGACTGATTCCTGGTACTTTTTACCCGTATAATCACATTCTTCGCAGCCTCGTCCCTCACACTCCTTGCAATGCCAGACAGTCTGAGGTATTCCCCGTTCGTATTTATTATATCTACCATAGAAAAGGGAGGAATTTACCTGTAATTCCACCCGACCAGCTTTCAAATCAAGAATGGCATTAACGTCAGGCCGCTCGAAGTCGGCCTCGATTTCAAGTTTTTCCTGAACTTTTCGCCCTACCAATCTGTTTAGTTCGGTCTTTGTCGGTTCCGCGTGGTTTTTTTCGAAATCTTCCCAGATCTTTTCTTCAGCCCGCTCAACCACTTCTGGTAACCTTGTTCCAACAAGCAGAGTCCTAATTTCATAGGGTTCCAAAGCCCCTAATACTCGTTCCACATATTTGTCCAGGTCCTCGAACAAACCATGACAGAGAGAACAATCCTCGCCGGATGGATCCGTCTCCGGAACGTTCCGGTTAATAAAGCTATCCTCTTCCAGTTCTCCAACCGCCCTCGCTATTGCCCCTCTCTCGTAATTCTCAAGGCCATGGCCAAGCATTCCAAATTGCCTACCCAGACAGCGATCACAAAGATCCAGTTCGAGCAGTCCATCCCTTTTTTCAGATAAATCCACTTCTATCACCCATTGACTATAATTATATACAAGCCTCATCTTAAGTCGAAGGCTAACCTGGATTGGTTGGAAATTTTTCAAACTGGAATCTGGCTCTTAAAACCAGAGGCTTTTCCAACTGCATCGGTTAAATTTTTAATGCAGTAGTTTGGAGCCCGCCTCCTACTGTTTTATTCATCCAGGTCAATGCTAACGAAACCGGAATAAGAGCTATTTTGTTTTAAAAACTTCTTATAAGGCATTATTAAGGGCAAATCAACGAAAACCGTTCCCAAAAATCTAATTTGGGTAACGAACCCGGTTAAGTTATAATATTTTTAAGTAAAATTAGAATTCAGTTAGTAATAATTACAATACCATAATGGATCGTGATTTAAGAGGGGAGACATGAAAACCAATTACAGATTGCCTTTTGATATACTTGGTATTCCAATAAAACTAAATATATCTTTCCTGATTTTCCTTCCTGTTCTTGCCTGGATCATTGGCAGGCAGATCGACGTATACATCGAAATACTCGACCTCGGTATCGATCCGACCGTAATAACCCAAGGACCTAACGCATTTCTAATCGGCCTTTTTGCCGCCCTCAGCTTGTTTGTCGGAGTGACCTTACACGAGCTGGGCCATTCAGTATTCGCAATGCGCTATGGTGTAAAAATAGAGAGCATAACTCTATACGTACTCGGCGGGGTTGCCCAGCTGGAGGAGGTACCGACCCGTCCCGGAGAGGAAGCTAAAATGGCTCTGGCCGGTCCGGTCACCAGTTTTATTCTCGGTGGAATATTCTGGTTACTTCTCACGGGTCTCAACCCCGTTCAGCCAGTTCCAAGGTTCCTCCTGGGTTTTCTATTCTATGTAAACGTCGCTGTGGGGATATTTAATTTGATTCCGGCTTTGCCTCTGGACGGAGGAAGAATACTGCGCTCTCTACTCTCGCTAAAAATATCCCATTACAGAGCGACGGAAATTTCCACTCGAATTAGTAAATTTCTCGCCGTTGCCATGGGGATATACGGTCTGCTTGTCTTCAACATATTTTTGATCGTAATCGCCTTTTTCATCTACTTCGGTGTTACTTCCGAGTTCCAGGAAATGGTGCTCAACAAAGCTCTGGAAGGTTTGAAAACACGGGACCTGATGACCGAAGAAGTCATTACGGTCGAACCAGACACTCCGATCTCGGACCTAAAAGACCTAATGATGAAGAAACATCATCTCGGTTACCCCGTAGTTAAAGACGGGGAAATCATGGGAATAGTCACCCTGGAGGACCTGAAGAATACGGATAATCCAGAAGAGCCGGTTGAGACTATACTGACTCCGAAAGTAATTACCATCGATCGAGATAGCTCGGCTACCGAAGCTTTCCATAAGATGAATCAGAACAAACTTGGTCGGCTGGTTGTAACAGGCGAATCGGGCCAGATGGTTGGGATAATCACCAGAACGGACCTGATGCATGCAATAAAGGTAGCTACCAGACTTCCCGGAGCCGAAACTACGTGACCGTTCCTGAGGAGAGTGTAGTCCATATTTGCATTATTAGGGTGGGGAAAATCACTAAACTATCGGACACCCCACGAAGCATAATATGGAACTACGGAAACTTTGATTGCTGCACCTGGGAGTTGAATGCAAGTGAATAAAAATTTTACCAACGAATTAAAAGAACTGAGAAATGAACAGAGAAAAGAAGAAGGTCCTGTACTTAGTTTATTCTTGGACCTGTCTTACCAGAATGACTTTCGCCAAGAGTTAAACTCACTTATCCATCGAAAGAAAAAGCAATTAAAGAAATTAGCCGCGTCCAAAAAACGAAAAAAAATAGCTGAAAATCTTTTTGCCAAGCTAGAAGAGCGTGTCGAGAAACTAAATCGGGCCAAAGAGCAAAAACTTTTTGTATGTTTTTGCGGTTCCGATTTTTGGAAGGAATACCACCTCCCTATTTCCGTCCCGAGTAAACTTATAATCGAGTCGGTTCCCTACATTAGGCCTTTGTACATGGGCCTGGAACAATTCAAACGCTACCATCTCGTCGTATCGGACCAGAAGGAAGCTAAACTATTAACTTACTATGGCGGGAATATTCAGGAAAAAGAAACCCTCTCGGCCAGCGACGCTGGGGATCAAGTTAGCTTGAGCTACGATGATAAAGAATCCGGTGGGCCTCTAAAAAGTCAGGGGAAAGCAAACCAGAGATACGGTGGAAGCTGGCATGACTCAAAAGTTCAGCACCGGATCAACGATCATCGTCACCACTTTTTGAAAATGATTGCTCTTAAGTTATTTGATAAGCTCCAGGATAAAGAAATGGATCGATTTGTCCTGGCCGGGCCCAGAGGAGGAGAGGGCAAGTCCGTAAGACGGTTGAAGGGACATCTTCACAGCTACGTAGAGGAGAGAACGATCGGGTCGTTTGAAGGTGAGCCGGAGATGCCTGATTCCGATCTAGTGGAGGAATTGCGGGTAGTCATTAAAGACTACGAAAAAACCGATGAAAAGAAATTCCTGAAACACCTCTTAGGCGAGGCGCGCCGCTCTGATGGCATGGGTGTTCTGGGGATGGAAGAAACTCTCAGGGTCTTGAGAAACGCTCAAGTAAAGACTCTGGCAGTAGAAGGTGACTCGGAAAGATCGGGCTGGATATGTCCTGAAGATTATTACCTCTCCGCGACACAAACTAGTTGCCCTGAGTGCGGAGGAAAACTCAAGGTGACTGAGGATATCATTGGTCATATGATCTGGGAAGCGGTCGACCAGAGATCGGAAGTAAGAATGATTAAAACCGATCCCGAGGATGAGTTTAGCGAATACGACGTTGGGGCTTTATTGCGTTTTCGGAGGTAAATTTTTGGTCCGGCAATTCTGAACAGACAGCAGAGTCAATAATTCCCAAAATACAGGGCTAGTAGAAAAACTAATCTTTGAACCTTGGTCTTTAAAAGGTAGCCCAGCATTCAGGCAAAACTTCTGGGCAAAAACGATAGAGAGATTTCAGTATAAGTTAACTGCACCGGTAGAAGGTAGTAAGAGTTCAGAGGCTTAGAACATGGCTGACCGCTGAAATTACGGTAACTACCTTCTAATACCAAGGATTCGTTTTCAGCTTTACCCAATCTTAGGATCTAAAAAATAACCTGGAGTCTTTTTACCAAGGAGGAAATTGGCATGAAGACCACCGTAGAAAACATGATCTCTCAGACCCCTGACAGGTTACTTACTGAAAAAGAGGAAAGGGAACTTACCAAAAGAGAAGAAGAAGGCGACCGGGAAGCGAGAAAAAAATTGATCATCCATAACCACAGGTTGGTCATTTCCATCGCAAAAGACTACAAGGACAATGGGGTACCATTTGAGGACCTGATCATGGTCGGCTTCGAAGGTCTGGTGAAAGGTATAAAGAGGTTCGACCCTCAACTTGAGAACAAGCTCAGTACCTACGTAACCTACTGGATCCATCAAGCTATTATGAAGGAACTTAACAAAAACTCCAGAACCATTCGAGTACCAAGTTATGTAAGAAGTCTTAAACGAAAGGTCGACCAATTGGAGGAGAACCTCGAAGAAGAACTTTCCCCTTCCGATATAAGTGAAGAGTTTGGGGTAGGTAAAAAGGTAGCCAGATCGGTAAAGCAGTTGGGCCCAACCACCTCGCTGGACTCCCCGGTATCCGAGTCAGGAAACGAAACCCTAAAAAAAATGATAAAAAACCGAAAGGCAAAAAATCCTTCTAAATCGGTGTCTCAAAAAGATAGATCCGAGAAGCTTTTGTCGGCACTAGAAAAGAGGTTATCTGACAGAGAAAGACGGATAATCAAGCTCTACTATGGTGTAGAAGACAACAAGTCAAGGACCCTCGATGAGGTAGCGAAGGTCTTTGATCTTTGCAAGGAAAGAATCAGGCAGTTGCGAGATAGGGCTTTAGAGAAGTTGGAAGCCGATAGGAAACTAGCGGGATTGACCAGTAATTAATGTACCGTTTTTCTGGTAGAAAAAGCCAGGCAAATTAATTTCGACCGAACCGAGTGAAGGTAAAATAAATGAATTTGGTTTCACGATCTGAATAGTTGTCTTCCTGGTATTCATTCTGCCCCAGCTTAACCACTGGATGACTCAGAAAAACAGCGAATCCCAAGTTAATAGTTTTGCCGCGAAACGCGGCTCAAACGTGATCACGATGATCCAAAGATAGGAAAAGGTAAGTTTTTTTGGCATTCCGTTCTACAAATATATAGACATGGACGACAGCAAAGCGGTGCTGCGAGCTATTCGAAGGACTCCCGACGACAAGCCGATAGATTTGATAATACATACGCCAGGTGGTTTAGTCCTTCCCGCTACCCAGATAGCCCTTGCCTTAAACGATCATCAGGCAAAGACCAGGATCTTAACCCCCCATTACGCGATGAGCGGAGGGACGTTGCTGGCATTAGCCTGCGACGACATTCTAATGGACCCGCATGCCGTTCTGGTTCCGGTAGATCAGCAGATACAGAGAGGGGAGGGTGTCCTGCTGCTGCCTCCAGTGTACTCGCTGCAGCCAAGAAGAAGGCAAGGAAGCCGAAGACGAAACAGTAAAGAACTCGCTTGAATTGGACTATCCCTCCCAGGGCGGGATTCAAGTTCTGGTTTTCTAAAAAAAGATTGTTTAAATCGACGTTCCCCGTAATTAGGCCAAGTGAGGGCTTAAAAAGTCTGTAATCAGGGAATTGATAATTGTTCCAAAAGAAGCCCCAATAATTATACCTACTGCCATATCGACCACGTTTCCCCCCATAGCGAACTCTCTGAATTCTTTCAGGACTTTCATAGAAACCTCCCGATTGGCATTTAGTATAAATAAACCAACTAGAAAACGGGTCTAGCTTTCCCCACGTAAACTCCTGGCTATTCTAAACTTTCTTGGTTATAGTAAATTTTTTAGGATCGATAATTAGAAACCTCTCAATTTAGTCTAGACAATCACGATAAATCGTCAAACTCCTGGACAAATTTTCGGGTTCATTCTTTCTCATAAAACTTGTTGAAAACTTTATCCCCGGAACCTAATTTGTGAAGGAAGGCTTAAACCGGCTTTGATCAAATATCCTGACTGGTCCAGTTATGATCTCCAGAGAACGAAAGATGCTGCTCAAGTTTTCCGGCTACGGGTTTCTGAAAAACCTCAGGTTTTTCGAACCTTTTCTGTATCTGTTCTTTCTCGAGAACGGACTATCCTACTTTCAGATCGGTGTGCTGATAGCCATAAGGGAAATATTTGTAAATTTATTTGAAATACCGTCCGGCGCTATTGCCGACCTCACAGGGAGAAGGCGAGCAATGGTCTTTTCGTTCAGTTCGTATATTTTCTCCTTCCTGGGTTTCTATTTCTTTTCCGGTTTCCTCTTGTTCATCCCGGCGATGGTCTTATTCGCCAGCGGGGAAGCCTTCCGATCGGGAACCCACAAATCGATGATCATGGAGTACCTTGATATCCAGGGTAAAAGGGATCAGCAGGTCAGCTATTACGGAAAGACAAGGTCCGCCTCCCGGCTAGGTTCTGCTCTCTCCGCGCTTCTGGCAGCACTCATAGTGTTTTATCGGGGAAACTACAATGTCGTTTTCCTCGCCTCTTTATTGCCTTACAGTCTCGATTTACTGCTGATGTTAACTTATCCGAGTGAACTTGATGGTGATATGTCGAACTCAAAACTCTCGCTCAGTCGGATGGTTAACCAGTTCAAATCCAGTTTCGGCTCGATCTTCTCGACCGAAGAAATGGGGAAAGTCCTCGTAAATGCATCGATATTTGACTCCCTGTTCAAGATTGGGAAGGACTACCTCCAGCCTATAATAAAAACACAGGCACTGACGCTACCAGTTCTATTGATGATAGAAGACGGACAGAGCAGGACGTCCATATTAATCGGGATAGTTTACTTTTTTATCTACCTGAATAGCTTCGTTTCCTCCAGAAAATCTGCGGAGCTAATGGAACGTGTCGGAAGCATGGCAAAATCGCTCAACCGTCTGCTCTGGGCGGACGTACTGTTATTTTTCACCGCCGGTATTGGAGTAATGGTTGATTCTCTTCTGATACCGGTCGTCTCATTTTTGCTTTTTTACACCCTCTACAATCTAAGAAAACCAATGGTCGTTGGATTTCTCGGCACGAGGATTGAGAGCAAGGAGCGAGCTACGATTCTCTCCGTTCACTCCCAGTTGAGGTCCATCTTTGGAATAGTTATCGCTCCCACTTTCGGACTGCTGGCGGACCATTTCGGGATTTTCGCGGTTCTGTTCTTCGGGGGTAGTTTGCTTCTAGTAGTGGGATTAACTTTAAAAATACATGATACTTGAACATGGTCAGAACATGAAATTGTGTTTTTCACAGAACTTAATATTTTACTGTAGGGCACTGGAAATTAATAGATATTGCTAAATTAAAAAATGAGAGTATTATAGAAAAAACCAGGTTAGCTTGGGAAAAATTGTTCAATGGGTAAATTCTCTAAAGTTTCTATCGTGTAAAACTCGATGCTATCTCAACGAAAACTTACTGGGAGTTTTTAAATATGGTTAGCGGATTTTTTTCAGCTAAAGATCAACGATGCGTGTTTATCCATGTCCCAAAAACCGCCGGAGCATCGGTTTCCTCGGCTTTAAACGTAACCGGCTTTGGTCACTTATCAATCAAGTGGTTTCCTGAACGTTACTTTTCTTGTTCTTTCGTCAGGAATCCTTGGGATAGAGTCGTGTCCGCCTTTTTTTACCTTAACCAGGGTGGGGAAAACGTCGTGGACCGAATCAACAACTGGCATTATCTTTCCAATTACGAGGGGAACTTCTCAAGTTTTGTTAAAGAAGAGTTAGGGAGGGAAAAGCCCAGAATCTTCAGGGAAATGCATTTTAAACCCCAATACAAATATATCTGTGACACCAAGAACAGATTGGTAGTTGATTTTTTAGGCCGGTACGAAAACCTCGAAAGAGATTTCCACAGGTTGAGAAACGAGTTGGGCCTTTCCATCGATAGCCTCCCACACCTTCATGAGTCTCACCATAGGGATTACAAAGATTATTATTCGAAACAGACTAGAGAGCTAGTCGCTCAAGCTTATGAAAAGGATATTGAGTTGTTCGATTACAGTTTTCAGTAATCCCGTTCAAAGATATACTGGCCAAGAACGAAGGAAGGTAGTTTTTGTGGTCTAATATATATGTCAAAGATAGTATCTAAAATTTTTGAAAATAAATTA
>CAZYPS010000033.1:0-18913 GCA_964649445.1 uncultured Thermotogae bacterium
CCCGCTCGCCTCCGATAGGATTTTCCTGAACGGTTTCCAAATCCATATTTTTTACGCAGTTGTTTTTACACTATCCAGTTCTTTCTCCTTAATCATAAATTATTGTTTTGTCCTCCTATACCTCCTGTTTCTTACCTGCCAACTGATTTATCATCGCTCTTTTAAATTTTCCTTCCTTTCGCTATCATAGCTGGGAGCTGGGGTGATAAACAGATGATAGGTAAAGTTAGTCCAGAAGGGCTTAATCAGTACATATTTAACCGGTTAGGGGCAGTGGACAAGTCCGTCATGGTCGGTCCCGCTTACGGAGAGGACACGGCGGCAATTGACCTGGGAGATAAGGTTCTGGTTATAAACACGGATCCGATAATCTACGCCGGGGATAAAGTAGGCACGCTTGGCGTGAATATTGCGAGCAACGATCTGGCTGCCTCCGGCGTGGAGCCGGAATGGTTGACGGTTACCTACCTGTTACCGGAAAGCGACGAGAATTACCTCGATAGAATAACAAGGCAGATAGACGACGCCTCGAAGGATCTAGGGATAGCCATTGCTGGAGGGCACTCGGAATACATTTCCGGTATCGAGAGACCTTTCCTTTCTCTTACGTGTTTTGGTTTAACGGATAAATATATCCCTACAGGCGGTGTCAAACCCGGTGACAAATTGATCCTGACCAAGGGAGCGGGAATAGAAGCAACGGGCATACTAGCGACGGATTTTCGGTCCAACCTCGAAGGCCGGCTGCCGGGTGAGGTACTTGAAAAGGGAGCTGAGAGAATGAACCAGCTAAGCGTAATTCCCGAAGGGTTACTGTTAAATGACTGCGCTACTGCCATGCACGATCCTACGGAAGGAGGAGTGCTGGCGGGGCTATTTGAGATGGCTTCCGCTTCCGGTCTGGCGCTCGAAATTAACCGGGAAGAAATCCTCGTGAATTCCGATACTGAGCGTATATGTGAAACAATGGGAATAGATCCGTTAAAAGTTTTTGGCTCGGGAGGGTTACTGGCGAGCGTACCGGCCGAGGAAGTCCAAGCAGCCCTTGAGACAGTGAGAAATCACGGTATCAAGGCATCATTAATCGGGGAGGCCCGCGCTTCTGACGTGACGAGATTGAAAGTAGACGGCGAGACTTTCGATGAACCAATTAGGGATCAGATGTACGAACTCTGGGGGTGAGATTTACAAAACCAAAAAGACACTAAGCTTTTTCAGTTTCTTCGAGCAGTTGGTTGACCAGTTCCTCGAGGCTTTCAAACCCTTCTCCATTTCGAGTAACGTGAAAGAACTCCATTCCCGTGTTTTCGGCGAACCTTCTATCGACTTCTCTATCACCTACGTACTGGAATTCCCCGCCCCCGATTTTGTCCTTGAGCCTTTCGAAAAGGTGGGTATCGGGCTTAATTTTCCTCAGTGATTTTAAGTCAGTGCCCCGGCCCACCCACGCTTCGAAGACCTGTTCAAGTTCGTGAGTTTTAATAAATCGATCGACGATCTCGTAGGGTGAATTGCTTATCACGCCGAGAGAATAACCTTCCTGAAGCTTCTCCAGGCTGTTTACGTCGGGAAATGGTCGTAGTTCTCCGTTGTCGATCAATTCCAGTTTTTCCGCGATGTAGTGTCTGTCCCTAATTTCCCAGATTTTTTCCGGGGAATAGGGAAAATCTTCTACAGCGGTTACGAAATCCTGGAGGTTGACGGGATAGAGTTTCTCTATATTTCTTCTGGTCAGGGGGAGATCCATCTCTTCCAGGGCTCCTTCCAGTGCCCGGTCCAGCCAGTCCAGGTTAGTTTCCGAATCAAGAAGAACTCCATCGAGATCAAAGATTATTTTCTTTTGTTTCATATTTCTATGAGGTTAACTCCTTTTGGATACTTACTACAATGGTCATTTTAACCTGGACCGTTTTTCAATAGTAATCGAGAATTCCCTGCCCAGTGTTTGGTTCTTTTAGCTAATGACGAGGAGCACTCGGCTAATTTTATGATGGGGTTAGAGGACCCAATATTGAGCCAGAATAAAGGGGAAGATTAAAAAAGTTTTCCTGCAGCTCGTTCCTTCTTAAATGGGTAAAGAGGATTGAGAGAAAATTAACTAAGATAGAAGCACGTATTCCCAGCCTGAACTATAAACCTGATAAACCGCAGTAGCTGCTCTTCTTTATAGTTTTGGTGTCAGTCTGGTAACAACCGAAAGGCCTACTAATATGAGAATTCCAGAGGTGTTCATTTCTCCAGCGGTTCTAACCACCCGTACGCGTAAACTATCCCCCTGCTTTACCCCGGGTATTGCTTTTGATAGTTACCCGTTCACCAGTTAAGCTTACTTGGAACTACTAAACACTTTAATTATTTTGGAAACTCAAAAGGAGTATAATGTCAGCTGATAAAGAATTATTAATATTTGGATTGGACGGAGCAACATTCGACCTACTCGACCCGTGGTTTGACCAGGGTGAACTGCCTTTCCTGGAAAAAATTATAAACCAGGGTGTCCGGGGAGAAATGACCAGCACCATCCCTCCTTTGACCGGCCCCGCCTGGTCTACGTTCCAGACTGGAGTTAATCCAGGCAAGCATGGGGTGTTTGACTGGGGGAGTTCGGGAGAAAACAGCTACGGAGAAGGAATGGTGGACTCCACGTCGATCGAGACGAAGACCCTCTGGGAGCTGGCCAGCGAGGCGGGCAAAAAAGTCGGCGTAATTGGTGTTCCGGTTACTTATCCTCCCAGGAAAATTAACGGTTTCATGACTTCGGGATTGTTAACGCCCAAGGGAGCCGAGGATTATGCCTATCCCTCGGAAATTAAAGAAGAGATCGAGCAGGTAGTGGGCGACTACAGATTTGCTCCGACTCATGCGGAAATGGCGTTAAACAACAAACAGTGGATAGACGAATTAAAGGATTCTATCAAAAACAAAGAACAGGTTTCCCGCCACCTTCTTTCGACTCGGGAATGGGACGTTTCTATGGCGTATTTTATGGAGACCGATACGGTCAAACATCACCTTTTCCACAAAAATTCCCCCCTGGGCAGGGATGGTGGTTCACTGGACGAAGATCCGATCCTGAAAGTGTATAAGAGGGTCGAGGAAGCCATCAAAAATATCTACGAATCAACCGCCAGCGATAATACTAACGTGATGGTAGTATCGGACCACGGATTTGGGCCACTCAAGTGGATCTTCAACGTCAACAGCTGGCTGGTCCGAAAGGGTTACATGAAGCTGAAGGACACCGCCAGTGTAAGGATAAAACGGGCAGCTTCGAATCTCGGCCTCAATCAAAAGAACCTCTATAAAATCGGTGACCTCCTGGGTCCACTGGCGAAAGGGAACGAGTGGGAGATGGAAGGCTTCGACGATATTCTCAGCAAGATGTTCTTATCGCTCAACGACGTCGACTGGGAAAATACGAAAGCCTATTCCCGGGGCGGTGTTACCGGGGCTATCAGGCTAAACATAAAGGGTCGAGAAAAACGAGGCTGTATTACCCCGGAAAATGCTGCCAGCGTAAGAAACGAGCTGATGAAAGGCCTGAAAGAACTACAGAACCCTTACACCGGTGAAAACGTAATTGCCGAGGTTATGGAAAATAAGGAGGTCTACAATGGACCGAGTTCATTCCGGGGCCCGGATATCCTGTTTTTGACAAGGAACCTGGAAACCGATACGGGCGGATTGACAGTATTTAAGACCATGGACGATATTATACCGTCGTTCGCCATTACCGGGACCCACAGGATGAACGGTATCTTCGCTGGTTATGGTCCAAAGTACGATAAAAAATCCGAAATAAACGGGTTGAGTATTTCCGACCCGGCGCCGATCTCGCTCCACACCCTTGGGCTGAAGATTCCCTCTTACATGGACGGTTCTCCAAGGAGGGATGTCTTCTCCGAGGAGTTCTGGAGTAAACGGGAACCCGAATTTACGGCATCAGACATTTCCGGGACGGGAGAAGGAGAGACTGATGATGAGCACGACGAGGAAATCATGGAGCGGCTGAAAGGACTGGGCTATCTGGCTTAGATTGAATTGATACGCCTTTTCATGGGGCTTACAGGGTTTTACCTACCCTTGGAATTATCGGATTGATTTGTATTTTCCGATCTAATATTATTTTTCGGATTTTCATACCTGAACCAAATTTGAGTGGTCTTAATAATTCAGTCCGGAATAGCAGGTCAACTTTGAAGGATACTTTACAGGCGAGGATTGGACCAGCACTCAGATGAGATGCGTCCCTTGGCTCAAGATTTTGACTTAACTGCGGTATGGTCTACCATAACTATACTTGTTCAGTTGTAGATTATTCTTCCAGGTGACTTTTCTCAACTGAGTGCTGGTTGGAAGTTTCGAGAGAGCAAGATTAGATTAGCCTTTTAAACATCAACCACCTGGTGCGATTATTTTAAGAAGTGGATATTTTATTTTTTATTCTGAATTGGAAGCTGGTCTCGGGTAAGAGATTTGAGTAACTTAGGTTGGAGGTAGTTATGCCGACATACGGTGATTTGAGCGAGGATCCTCTCGATCGAGAACGAGAGGTAATGTCTTTTTGGGAAGAAGAAGAGGTTTTTCGCCGGAGCTTAGAGGAGACAGAGGGCAACGAAGAGTGGGTATTTTACGAAGGTCCACCCACGGCAAACGGTAAACCACATTTCGGTCATCTGATGGCCCGGGTCTACAAGGACCTCTTTCCCCGTTACAAGACGATGCAAGGGTATCACGTCGAGCGAAAAGGGGGCTGGGATACTCACGGTCTCCCTGTAGAGCTCGAAGTTGAGAAGGAACTGGGGCTGGAAAACAAGGATGAGATTGAGGAGTACGGCATAGAGAACTTCGTCGAGAAATGCAAGGAGAGCGTCTGGGAATACAAGCAGGAATGGGAAAGGATGATCGAACGCATGGGGTTCTGGATAGACCTCGACGACCCTTATATTACCTACGAGGACGAGTACATCGAGACCCTGTGGTGGGAGCTAAAGAATATCTGGGAGCAGGATCTGCTATACAAAGGTCACAAGGTTTTGCCTTATTGTCCTCGGTGCGGGACCGGGCTTTCCTCGCACGAGGTGGCCCAGGGCTACGAGATGACAGAAGATCCTTCGATCTTCGTAAAATTCCCTGTAGCGGGTGAAGAGGATCTCAACCTGCTTGCCTGGACGACCACTCCGTGGACCATCCCTTCAAACACCGCCCTCGCCGTTAGTGATGAGCTCTGGTATGCGAAGGTAGAAGTGGAAGGCGAGAAAATAATTATGGCAAAAGCCCTGCTGGATAAGGTATTCGGACCCGATTACGAGATGCTCGAAGAATTCAGCGGAGAAGAGCTCGTCGGCCTGGCTTACGAGCCTCCATACCAGTTGTCCGACGACGAAGATGCCTACCAGGTTCACAACGCGAACTTCGTTACTCTGGATGAAGGGACGGGAATCGTTCACGTTGCTCCTTCTTTCGGTGAAGAGGACGCCGAACTGGGTGAGGAAAGGGGTATACCTTTTGTTCAGCCGCTTAACCTGAATGGGGAATTTACTTCCGAGTTTCCACTTTCAGAAGGCGATTTTGTCAAGGAAGCTGACGATGATATAGTGGAGGATCTCGAAGAAAAAGGCTACCTCCTAAAACACTCCAGCTACGAGCACGAGTATCCGTTCTGCTGGCGCTGTGATACGCCGCTGCTCTACTTTGCACTTGATTCCTGGTACATAGAAACTACTGAAAGAAAGGAAGAAATAGTCGAAAACAATCAGAATATAAACTGGTGCCCCGAACACATGCGGGATGGTCGGTTCGGCGACTTCCTCGATAACATGAAAGACTGGGCACTGAGCCGTGACCGTTACTGGGGTACCCCGCTCAACATCTGGACGTGTGACGATTGCGGACACGAGCTGTCGATTGGAAGCAGAAAAGAGCTAATCGAACACGCGGAGGACGAAGAGCTGGCGGAGGAAGTAGAACTCCATCGGCCGTTCATTGACGAAGTAAAGTTGGCCTGTCCGAACTGCGACGGGAATATGGATCGGGTGGAGCACGTGCTCGATACGTGGTTCGATTCCGGTTCCATGCATACAGCCCAGCTCCACTATCCGTTCGAGAATAAAGAGGACTTTCAGCGATTGTTCCCTGCGGACTTCATCTGTGAGGGCCAGGATCAGACCAGAGGGTGGTTCTACACACTCCTGGTGACAAGTACCTTGCTTCACGGTCAGTCCTCGTTTAAGAACGTTCTGGTAACCGGATACGGTCTTGACTCGGAAGGGAATGCCATGAGCAAGAGCAAGGGCAACGTGATCGACCCATGGGAGACGATAGAGAGGTATGGCGCCGACGCGATCAGATGGTACCTCTATTCGACCACGGCGCCCTGGAAGACCCGACGCCTCGAAGAAGATGGTCCGGGCGAAGTGCTTTACAAATTCCTCGATACGGTCAGGAATACCTACAATTTCTTTTCCCTGTACGCGGAAATAGATGACTTCGATCCCGGTGAGGTTGACCCGAATGAACTGGAACTTTCCCTTCTGGATCGCTGGATTAACTCTAAGTTAAACCGAACGGTCGAGAAAGTTACGGATTCCCTGGACAATTACGACGTTCCATCTGCCACTTCTGCTATTGAGAATTTCGTTAACGATTTGAGCAACTGGTACGTCCGGTGTTCGAGGGACCGGTTCTGGAGTGACGAATCCGGCGGAGACAAGCTAGCGGCTCACCACACGCTTTATCGCTCACTACTTGGTCTGACCAAGTTATTCGCCCCTTTTACTCCTTTCCTCGCCGAAGAGTTATACATGAATTTGAAGGCGGACGGTCCGGAAAGCGTTCACCTTGCCGACTGGCCCGAGGTTAGTTCAGAAGAAATAGATGAGGATCTTGAAGACCACATGAAGGAAGTCCGTTCCTTAACAGCCCTCGGCAGGAAGGCGAGAAATAGAGCTGAAATCAAAGTCAGGCAGCCGTTAAGCGAATTGATAATTCAACCCAAACGTGCTTTTGACGGATTATCGGGGGAGTCACTTGCGCTGCTGAAAGAGGAGCTGAACGTTAAAGAAGTGAGTTTCGAAGATGATTTTGAAAGCTACTACGTTCCGGTAGTTAGTCCGGACTTCAGCGAGCTGGGACCGAAATTCGGCGGTGACGCCCAGAAAATCGGCGATAAGATAAAGGAAGAGGATAGCGAATTAATTGCTGCTGCCCTGGAGGAACAGGGAAAGGTCGAGATAAAAGTGGACGGTGAGACCTTCGAAGTTACCGATAACGAGGTCGATCTGACGCACGAACCGGACGAGACGTTCGTAAGAGTCGAAAACAACGACTACTTGCTACTGTTAAATGTAGAACTCGACGAGGAACTCCGGCAGGAAGGTTACATCAGAGAACTGATCCGGAGGATTCAGCAATTGAGGAAGGAAGCCGGCTTCGAAGTTACCGATAGAATAGAGCTTTATTACGAAGCCGATCAGTCAATCGACAGCGCGGTCGAGAGACACTCGGATTACTTGAGGTCGGAGACTCTGGCACGAGAGCTCCGATCCGGCGAATTACCGGAAACGGCCGATATCGAGTCGGAAGAAAGTTTAAACGGAAAAAAGGCGAAGATCGCGTTAAAACGGGTTGAGTAAGTTTGCAAAACTGGGAGCCGGTCCGGAAACTGGTCGAGGATTCTGACGTCTGGACTGAATTTATCTATAGGTCCGAGCTAGATTCCACCAATCGTTTTCTGAGAAACAGAGACGAACTTCAGCCCGGGACCGTGGTGCTCGCGGATAAACAAACCCACGGTCATGGAAAAGGGTCTCGCAAATGGTATTCGCCCGAAGGAGGATTGTGGTTTTCGTTTTCTCTGAAAGGTTTATCTTCCCGAGCGACGCCCGAATTATACGTTGAGTTGCTGGATCTGGTCCAGTCTATTTTGGAGGAATACGGGGTGGAGACCAGCGTATCCCGGCCCAACGACCTGGTTGTGAAGGGTAAAAAGATATCGGGTATGCTTATCGAGGAACGAGGTCGGTTTTATATAGTCGGTATCGGGATCAACGTTAATAACGAGGCTGCCGGATTGCCGGACTCAGTAAAGGAACATTCGATCACTATGAAGGAAGTAACCGGGAAAGAGGTTGATCGGACCGTAATGCTCAGGAATTTTCTCGCTAGATTTGAAGAATTTTACCAGAAGCAAGAACTATAATATAACCAAACCTCGAAGGGAGGTTTCATGAATACACTTACGATAATCGGTTCACAGTGGGGAGACGAAGGAAAGGGAAAGATCGCTGATATGATGAGCGAGGATGCTGACTGGGTCGTCAGGTTCAACGGCGGTCCAAATGCGGGACATACGGTGGTCGACGATACAGGTGAATTCAAGTTTCACCACTTACCTTCCGCCAGCCTGCACGAGGACTGCAAGGTGCTGCTGGGGCCCGGTATGGTTATTAACCCGGAAGGACTCGTCGAAGAGCTCGATCAGCTCCAGGATAAGCGGGGAATTGAACCCGATATATTCCTCGGAGAGCGAGCCCACATCATTGCTCCTTATCATCCTGTCGTAGAGGTACTCGAGAAGGCAAAGGAAGAGGTTGGAACTACTGGTCGGGGTATTGGTCCGACTTACGAGGATAAAGCTGCTCGAAGCGGGTTTCGGATAAACGATGTCTTTCGGTCCAATTTCGAGGACCGGTTTCGTACCAGATTAGAAAAACTCAAGGAACGCTGGGGCGATCCTTCGGAGCTGGATCGAATCGAAGAGGACAAATTCCTGGATCTGGTGGATCGGTTGCGTGACCTCGTGCCCGATGAAAACGTGATTAACACACCACCGACGATTAACAAAGCAATTGACGAAGGCAAGTACGTGATATTTGAGGGCGCACAGGGAACACTTCTCGATATTGACTTTGGTACTTATCCCTATGTAACATCGTCTAATCCGACTGTTGGAGGAATCGGAACAGGTGCCGGCGTCTCTCCGACCAGGGTAGAACGGAGAATAGGTGTCGTTAAGGCTTATACTACCAGGGTTGGAAAAGGACCCATGCCCACCGAAGACGAGGGAGAACTGGGAGAAAAACTCAGGAAGAACGGAGACGAATACGGGGCAACCACCGGAAGACCTCGCAGGTGCGGTCCTCTCGATCTCGTCGGGCTTAAATACGCCCTTGAGTTGAATGACATCACCGAAATAGCTCTTACAAAACTTGACGTGTTATCCGGGTTTGACGAGATAAAGGTGGCGAGTCACTATATGAGAGATGGCGAGAAAATAACGGAATTCCCTCCGGTCGCAGAAGAGTTGGACGAGTGTGTACCCGGTTATATCACGTTCGAGGGCTGGGAAGAGGACGTGTCTCATGCCAGCAGTCTGGAGGACCTACCGTCAGAAGCGAGAGGATACGTGGACTTTCTGGAAAAGGAACTCGAAGTACCGATTTCGATAGTTTCGGTCGGAAAAAAGAGGTCTCAGACGATCATGGTGGATTAGCGGGGAGATTTAGATAAATCGTTAAATTTGCATCTTTACATATATAAATTGGGTTAACAAGTTATCCTCCCCCCTGGTCGGGGAGGATTTTTTATTTCTATCGCTCACCCTCAATCTTTCTTTCTCCCGTCGAGGGAGAAATGAACACCTTAGGAATATTGGTAAGGATAGACCTGGTTATTGTTACATGTACCAAACGGCCGGGCACGGGGACCCGGCCTGCTATGGTTGCTAACGAAACTAAGCAGAGGGGGTCCCTGTGCCCCGTTAGTACTTTTTATTAAGCAGGAAAGGCTCACCCGCTCTCCCGGAATGAAATCTACACACAAAACTTGCCTTAATGTAGCGGAACTCTTTAGAGTTCCATATTTTGGAAGTCTAAAGACTTCCGCTACACCACTGATACGACAATAGAAAGTTTTTTAACTTTTTAGTTGTTAACTCTGCCCCCGGAAATACCCAACCCGGCCTATATTCGTTTTTTAACTTGGAACAAAGAACTCGGAACAAGGAACTAGCAAATTAGGAACTAGCTTCCCCCTTGATATTTCCCGCCCTGAATTGCACAATCTTAAAGATAATTTTGGCTGTTAAATAACTGAATAATAACTTCTTATGGGTAAATATTCGGAGGTAAATTATGCAAAATACCTGGATGGCAAAAGAAGAGGAAATAACTGATCAAGATAGAGACTGGTATATCATAGACGCTGAAGGAAAACCACTCGGTAGGGTCGCATCGCGCGTAGCTACGATACTGCAGGGGAAACACAAGCCGACATACACTCCTCACGTGGATACCGGGGACTTCGTAGTTGTCCTGAATGCCGCTGAGGTGAAACTCACTGGAAACAAGCCAGAACAGAAGATGTATTATAGCCACTCGGACTACCTGGGTAATCTCAAGGAGAAAAGCTACGGGGAGTTGCTGGAAGAAGATTCTCTTATCCCGATCAAAGAAGCGGTAAGACGGATGATGCCGAAAAACAACCTCGCCGACAGAATGCTGAAGAAGTTCAAACCTTACAAGGACGAGGAACATCCTCACGTATCAAAGGACTTCAAAGAACTGGAAATAGACTAATTTAGCTATCTCACCCCCATTCTTTTTTTCCAGCACTTACCTGTGATACGCTACTTGAGCCTGAAGGAGTGACTTAATCCAATCTCGGCTGCCATTAACAGATCCCTTACCAAATTCAAACCAAGTAGGGTGCCTTAGGTAAGTGCTGGAGAAATGAGAAGTGGGGGGTTTCCTTTTTAAGCTTCCACATTCTTCCACAGCACTATTCGGACTCGGGACCTCGACTGATTCTTCACCAAAATTAGCCGAGAAAGCCCCAGGGCACCCCCTGGGGAGGAATCGACTGCTGGGTCTTCTTTTGTAAAAGACCGAAAAAACTGCTTAAAAGAGCTTTTTCTATAAACACCGTACCTTGGTACGGGGTTCTTGACTTTAACTGAATTTGCAAAATCATCCTCCCCCTTTTGATAGGAACTACTCACAACTCTCTTCCTCCCCCTTGATGGGGGAGGACCGAGGTGGGGGTGAGATTAAGAAGGATAATTTAGTTAATTTCCTCCCGCTTTTTACATACCTACACATTAGCAAATGTTTGACTCAAATTCAGAACGCCGATATACTAATATAAGTATTCTAAAATGGTGGGTAAAAAGAATGTCCGAAGAAAAGAGAAAATTGGATCAACTTTCCGAGAATTTCGAGGATTTAAAGGATTGGCTATTTGAAGTGGACGGGAGGTCTAATCTGACTGACGAGATTCGTAAAGAAGTGACTGTTACAGGGGACGAAAAAGGGGGAGCAAGGAGCATCGCGCTGCTCGATAGCGATGGATTATTTTCTTACGTAGATGAAAATTTCGCTGATCTTTTCGGTTACGAGCAACCCGAGGAACTTTTGGGCAAAAACTGGCAGTCCCTATACTCTTCCGATAAAGTAAAGAAATTTACTCAAACGATCTTACCGGAATTAAACGAACAGGGAAACTGGGAGGGTAAAGTTGCTGGTGAAACCAAGGACGGTTCCAGTATATACCACTGTCTGGAACTAACGGAGACCCGTAACGGTGGAATTATCTGGCGGATTCGGGGCTGTCCGGAGAATAGCAGGCCGTCAAAGGTTGAGTCAGAGGTAGGCGAAAGGATCGTTGAGCTCAGGGAAGGATTGGCAAAATTACAGGACTCCGAGTCCAATGGTGACATATACGAGATCACGCTTAAAGTAGCTGAAAGGGTCTTCAAACCGGATTTATGTGTGCTTTATCTTGAAGAGGACCGTACTCTCATAGTTAAAGGTGACGGATTGAGAAACGACAGGGCTAGTTTATCCAACGAGCTTTACGAAGGCTTGTCCGAGCTGACTATGAGTAAGAAAGACGTTATTCGGGGCGAAGATTTCGAGGAATATTCCCAGTTTGAACTCTCCCAGCAGGATTATCAGGATTTTGTCAGTGTCCCGGTCGATAGCAGGGGGACGCTTCAGGTGGTTTCTTCCGAACAGGGTTATTTCTCCGAAGAGGACGTCAATTTGTTGCAAATACTGGCTCACCACGTTGGAGAACGACTTGCCAGAGCGGAAGTAGAGGGAGAACTCAGACACCAGGCAATACACGATCAGCTGACAGGCCTTTACAATAGACATTATCTGAAAGAGGTTCTTACAAAGGAAGTTGAGCGGGCTCAGAGGTATGGGCATAGTCTCTCATTCTTGATGATCGATATAAACGGGTTTAAAGAGGTTAACGATTGTTACTCTCACACTAAAGGTGACAAGGTCCTCGTTAAGATTGGTAACCTCTTGAAAGATAACGTGAGGGAAGTGGATACGGTCGTCCGGTACGGAGGAGATGAATTTTTAATTCTTCTGCCGGAAACTGGTGGCGGGTCTCGGATAGTAGAAGATCGATTGAAGGATAAAATGGAAAACTGGAACGAAAAAAACGATCTACTGGATTTCCCTTTAAGCCTCGCAATTGGTTCCAGCAACTTCGATCCCCAGGAAGAGATCGGTGTGGAAGAAAAGATTGCGGAAGCAGATAAAAATATGTACCAGGATAAGCGAAACGCAAAGATGTAGTTTTTCTGCCTACCTGTCAAGCACTGAAACCTTTCGTTTTTTTGGCTTAAATAGCAGGGAGGGCTCCCACGCCCTCACGGAATGTTGCTCGCTACAAAACTCGCCTTAACGTAGCGGAACCCTTTCGGGTTCCCTGGTTTTGTCGAACGGTTTCCAAAGCTAGTTTTACACGTAAAATGCTACACTAGGACAAACTGATACGGATCAAAATAACCAACTAACGGAAAAGAAATGACTGTTTGGCAAGTCCGCGTGCCGGAGGTAAGCGTAGTCAAACTGTATATCATCCCCACGTAATCCCCAGCCAATAGTATGTCTTAAATCGTCCATGATCCCCAGCCTCAGGGCCGCGAATCTAGCAAGCCACCATTCCGCCCCGACACGGAAGTTGTTCGGCTCGACCCCACGATCGTGTAATTCAGCCTCAACCTCCAGCCCGGCCCTGAAATTATTTGACTCAAACCCGACACCGAATGTTACTTCCTTTCCCCATGGACTCGTATCGTATTCCGAAGGAGAGAATTGGTAGGAAATTATATTTGAAAATTCTGCTTCGAACCTAAATGGTTTGATTTCGTAGGAGAGCTCGGGGGAAAGTGATCCTCCAAGCAAGCTTCTCTCGATCTGTTTGTGGAGAAACTGTCCCTTGATTCCCAGTTTCGCTCGCCCGACCCTCCCAGCGATTCTTCCTGTTAAACTCTGACTGAAATATCGAAAATTTTTACCGGTGGGATTGCCCTGGAGGTCCCGTTTGCTGAGTTTATCTGAACTCAGTCTTCGATAAGAAAGCCCCACATGTCTCTTTTTGAGACTCAAACAAGCGTAATGGAGTTCCCCAAATTGATTGGCGTATAATGAAGTTATCGCCGACTTGTCTGTTTCCCGTCTTCTGGTAGGAACGACGGAAGGTCCGGTACTTCTGTTACCGAGACCGATTGAGACCTGTCCCATACCCAGACTACTGGCATCCAGAGGTAACTCAAATAGAGAATTCGTTCCAGTGGACACAGCCTGATAGTTGAATGGAAAGAAAAGGAATATTAGTGCGATAATCGAGATA
Source organism: uncultured Thermotogae bacterium (assembly GCA_964649445.1). Classification (GTDB taxonomy): domain Bacteria; phylum Bipolaricaulota; class Bipolaricaulia; order M55B111; family M55B111; genus JAGXLP01. The sequence continues at coordinate 13,651 of CAZYPS010000033.1, forward strand.
TAGATTTTACGAGATCTTCTCATTCTATTATTCTGTCACCAGTTTCTTCACCTCCGAAACCCGGGCTTCCCCGGTGGTATTGACCCTTAGTCTGTAAAAGTATACCCCAGAGTGGAGTGGGTTGTCGTTAATGTCAGCGGGCTCCCACCTACCGTCAGCCGGAAACCGCTGCTGGTTTCCGGAAATCTCTTTCTCGGTAAGTAACTTACCGTCCGATGCGTAAATCATTAGTTTCCCTTCCTTTGTCTCCTCCGGGAGGTTGAACCAGAAGATACATCCTTCCTCTGGTACAGGATTTGGTCCATGGGTTACGAATTCTTCCCGTTTGGTAGAATCATCTTCGGATGTATCCTCGACGGCCACTGTCAGAGGAGTTCCCTTCAGGTGAGAGATCGGAATCCTCCCTGTGACGTAATCCCTGGCGGGATGAGCTGTTATCTCGTTTGCCTCGATCCAGCCAGTTTCGGGCCGATGGTAAAACAGTTTGAGTTCTTCTTCTCTCTGCCTCGAATCTAATTTATTCTGATCGTAGTAGAAATCAACCTTCGCAGTTCCGGTCTCCAGGTTAGTTACTTTAATGTCCTTGAAAGAAAGGGGGGTTGTCTCAGGTTTGTTAAATTCGGGACTTTCTTTGAGGGAAAAACCGATTATTGCCCCCCGTACGGGAACTTCCGTTTCTACTACTTCGGCTCTTAGTCCTGTAACTGATTTATCTTCGAAACAACGGTCCGTCTCGGAAATGAATTTAACTTTGAACTGGTCTTCGTCAACGGTGGGATTTTGTTCAACGGTTACGGTTAATTTATCGGACAGCTGTACTCCATCGGCAGTAGAGGCAATCAGTTTTAACCGGTAAGTACCCGGTTTCTCAGGGACGAATAGTGGATCAACCCTTCGTTTTTCATCAAGCCGAAGGCTCGCTTTTTCCGGTCCATCAAGCATTTCCCAGGTTACTGAGACAGGTTGATCAGAGTCGGTTTCACCTATCTCCCCGGATAATTTCGCGCTGGAACCAAGCTTTATCTTTTTGTCCTTCCCCGCGTAGACGTCGAAAGGAGGTTCTGGTTCGATCGAAGTGGACGCGAAGGTAGTCGCCCCGTAGTTATCCCCAACTTTTAAACTCACTTTTAAGGATTCCGAATCCCTACAATCGAGGGAAACGGAGTCACCCGTGGCGTCGTCGAAATTACCGTCGCCACCAAGGTCCCAGTGGAAAGATTCAATGTAACCGTCGCAATCCGTGGATCCGGATGCGTCCGGGTGAATTTCGTCTCCTATGGTACACTGTGCAGGCGCATTTATCTCCGCGGCGGGAGGAGAATTCTGGTAGGCGGAATTGGGAGCCCGAGGTGTTCCTTTTATCGGGTTACCTTCTTCATCCAACCCATTACTGTTAACAGCGGGTTCGTTATCCATCCAGTTGTCCGAATCCGTTCCCGGTTCACAGTAATTAACCCGTTCCATCGTTTTTTTCTCGGAATTGTCTCCCGCAAACCAGGGACCTTCAGGCTGATTTACCCTGTCAATCTCGCTTCCGGTACAACTTTCGGAGTCGTAAAGGATCAGTTCTCCGGGTGAGCTGTTGTTCAGAGAAATGGTCGAATCCCAGATATCGGCCAGGTTTATTCCAGACTCACCTGCCAGGTCATTTTGGTGGGCTGCGAAAATCAGATAGTCGTGAGGCTCAATTATGGTCGCATCGGATCCGTCGGCAGCGGAAAAGTTCAGGCACTCCCCGGAAGAGGCGCCGAAAATGGACCATCCGTTTATATTTACCGGAGATCCTGTAGTGTTGTATAGTTCTACCCATTCGTCGCTGTAACTCGCCTCGGTCCCCATCCAGGCGACCTCGGTAACAACGATATCTCCTTTCTCCTCGGCAGAGCCGACGATTTCTGGGATAAGTAACGCAAATATTACGAGAATACAGTAGATAAAGTAAAAGTATCGTCTAAAACTCATTTTTTAACTTATCCTATGGCAAAGTATCGTAAACTATTAGAAATGATGTGAAACCCTTTGCCAGCTGTAAGTGATTGACTTCAGTTAAATACCTGTTATATTTCCTTGCGGTGGAAAATAAACCGATTATATCGACAATATACAGGAGGATACAGGGGTATAAGTGATCAACTGAATAAGTTTTTAGGGAAATCAGACATTCGGTAAATAACAAGTTGAAAGGTTAGTTTCGAAGATTGCAGGTTGGTGATTATCTACCTTCCTTGAGGTTAGAAGACTAGCCCTGCTGGGATTTAATTAAAGAGGGAACGGGCTTCTTTGAAAAGAAAAAACAGCCAACCGGTCGCTGGGGACCGGTCAGCTGGCTCAATCTAAATCTAAATTTATTTACTTACCTTTTCCGTTGTTACTTCCCCGCCCCCTGCCATTATCGTTCTCTTCCTCATTTTCCGGTTTATCTTTGCCGTTGCCAGGATTGCCCTTTCCAGGACCGCTGCTGTCGTCAGTGCCTTCTTCCACTTTGTCTTTATCTCCCGAATTTTCAGGGGGGTTTCCATTATTGCCTGCTGATTTATCCGAATTACCTTCCTTGTCGACTTCTTCGTCTTCAGGAGGTCCTGCCTTGTCGCTACCCTGACCGGCGGAATTATCCTTATCGTTGGTTGTATCATCCGCTACAGAACTGTCGTTACCGCTGTTATTGTTCCCATTGCCATTTCCTGCTTTTTCTACCTCTCCCTGTTCGGAAGTCCCTGCTTTATCCGATCCGTTTCCATTATTCCCTTTTTCTGCTCCTTTGTTCTCGTTCGCCGCGACTTCGTTTCCTTCTCCCTTGTTGTCTGAGCCACCGGCCTCTTCGGGCCTGCCTTCGTTTCCATTACCGGTGTTATCTTGTGCCCTGTCCTGGCTCTGAACTTTAGCTTCTTCTCCATCTTCTTTGCGGGCCATCTTTCTAACTGCCTTAGTGGCTTTCTCTTTGTTGTTTCCCTTCCCGGTTAATTCATCTACGTCCTTTTCACTTAAACCCGCTTTCTCCAGTACCGATACGGGAACTCCGCCCTCCGGATCCTTTCTGCCGACGCTTTTAACGATATTCGAAGCTTCGGATCCGATTTGGTTCGAAGTAAGTACGCCCTCGGCAGCCATGGTTTCGAGGGAATTTGTCCTCTCCCTGAATTTCTCCACCACGTGGTCCGGTAGACCTTTCTGCTCCATATGGTAAGCCAGTTCCTCGAACAGGTTGGATAAGGCTTCTTTAACAAGTTCGCTCTTGTCCGTTTCGGCTCCCGTTACGCTGCTCATTACGCTCCCGACGTTTCTGTAGCCTATCTTGGCTTTTTCCGAGGAGGTTTGGACGTCTTCTTGCCCAAGTCCTACAACCGAGAAAGCTAGGATAAGCGCTCCAATCGTTAAGCTTATAGTTAAAATTCCTTTTAGATTTAAATCTTTAGATAACAAAATATCAGCCACCTCCTAGTGGGTGGTTAAGTGGGTGGTTAAATAAAATTGCCCTAAGATGTGCGACTTCTTCCGCACCAACCCTTGTCGGAGAAATAAACCTTGCAAACAAACTACTTTAAAGAGAATAAACCGATCAATTTTGGTTGTGTTAACGTTCTAACTTTAACCTCCAGCTAGGTGATTATCAAATTGAAACCAATTGTAAAAAATAGATAACATCTGTATTTCAAAACTGAACTTTGACGGGGTGGTCCATAATCTAATAGTCACCCAAAAGACCAATATAACGGAGAGATCAGACGTCTGTCGTTGACCTATTGGTACATTTGGTCTACTCTTTTTTGTGAACAAGGGATATTTGAATCCAAGCGGAAAAATACAGGGCGACGGAGAAAGATCGGAACCCGTGAAAATTAAAAGAGGGGGAGTATGAATCAGATCGATAAACTTGCGGTCATAGGAGCCGGGAAGTGGGGCAAGTATCTGGTCCGTAACTTTTCCGAACTCCTCGGACAGAGCAACGTAACGGTCTGTGATTCTGACCAGGAAAGACTGGAAGAAGTCAAGCAGGACTATAAAGAGATAGTTACGACGAAAAAATGCGACGAGGTAATTGTTGACGAATCAGTCCCGGCAGTGGTTATAGCGACGCCAGCTAATTCACACTCCGAACTAACGGAGCGGGCGTTAAAAGCTGGCAAACACGTACTGGTTGAGCGGCCACTGGCTCAGAAAGTGAGCGACGCTGTGGAGTTACTGGAACTAGCAAGAAATAAAGGCGCCACGCTAATGGTCGATCACCTGCTGGAGTACCATTCTGCGGTTGAGGAGCTCAGGGAGAAGATCGAAGCGGGAGAACTCGGAGAAATTTATTACGTTCACGGTCAGCGGCTAGACCTCGAAGACGTAGAGACGGAGGAAGATATCCTCTGGAGTCTCGGGTCTCAGGAAGTCTCACTTATGCTGTATCTCGTTGACAAAGAGCCAAGGGAAGTTACGGCTCACGGGGGGAGTTATCTCGAACGAGAAAGTGGAGAGGAGGATACTGTTTTCCTCACCGTGGAGTTCGATGACGGGGTCAAAGCGCATTCACATTTAAGCTGGCTCGATCCCCACAAAACCCGAAGAATGACAGTAGTGGGGAGTAAAAAGATGGCTACGTTCGACGACATGGAGAGTAGAAACAAGCTGTGGATATTTGACAAAGGTGCTGAAAAGTCCGGCGAAGGTGGTTTTAACGTTCGTTACGGAGATGTCCACATTCCCAATATATCCCTGGAAGAACCGATGAAAAAGATGTGTCGGCACTTTCTCCAGTCGTTTGAGAGCGGAAAAGAACCCAGGAGCGACGGAAAAGACGGATTAGAAGTATTAAAGGTACTCGATGCAGCTCGACGATCCCTCAAGAACGGCGGCAAGCCAACAATAGTTATGAACGTAGAAGTAGAATAAGGGTTGACCTCCAAAGTAGCCCGATTCCCCACACCCGTCTGGAACGTTCGGAACGCCGCAACCCGAGAACCTCGCTACTCCTCATATTGAAAACGATAGCCGGGTCTTTCTAGACCCGGTGTTGGTCAGGGACTGACGAGCCCCCTGCACGGGCTATAGGTTCGCGCCCACCAGAAGGGCGTGACTCCGCCTTGGTTTTCCATAGCAGGCGGAGCCCCCGTGCTCCGCCGGAGAGTTCGCACTCCCAGTAAGCCCGGTTGTCGTTCCCGGCCGGAAATTCGAATTGCGAACCAACTGGTGGTTGTACGTTAGTCCCCCAACCAGGTCCGGCTCACACGCCGGACCGGAATCGCCCGCGACAAACCGCCGGGGCATGGGAGCCCCGGCT